>CAYGNA010000020.1:0-22368 GCA_964351065.1 uncultured Pseudomonadales bacterium | reverse complement strand
ACGGGATGCCAAGGCCATCACATATTTCTTTCAGCGTGCCCGCCGTGTCCAGCGCAAGCTGTTCGGATTCGATAACGCAGGTTCCTGCTATCAGGAAAAATGGCCTGCCATCGCCAACTTCAAAATCGCACAGTTTCACGCAGCTATTCTCTTGGGAAATTTGGATAGGGCTGATGTCGTCACCAACACCACCAGGGCCGAATTTTAGCCGTACCAGCACACTTTATAAATGTTTTTGCTCGTGCTTTTGCTCATGCTTTTGCTCATGGGCGGCGTTAATAAAGCTGGTAAACAGCGGGTGGCCATCCCGGGGCGTCGAAGTAAACTCGGGATGAAACTGGCATGCCACAAACCAGGGGTGGTCCGGCACCTCTATGACCTCCACCAGGGAGTTATCCTTCGAGCGACCTGCAATGCCAAGACCCGCTTTTTCGAGCTGATCCACATAATTGCCATTAACCTCATAACGATGACGGTGCCGCTCCTTAATGGAGTCGCTGCCGTAAATACGGTAAGTCAGCGAGTCACAGGACAGCTTACACTCCTGGGAGCCCATCCGCATGGTACCGCCAAGATTTGACGATTCATCGCGGGTCTCGACATTCCCCTTTTCATCTACCCATTCGGTCACGAGGGCAATCACGGGATGCGGGGTTTGCGGATTGTTTTCTGTTGTATTGGCAGCGTCCAGCCCGGCAACGTTACGGGCGAAGTCAATAATAGCCGCGTGCAGGCCGTAACAGATACCCAGATAGGGGATTCTGTTTTCCCGTGCGTAACGTGCTGCTGCAATCTTGCCTTCAAAGCCACGCTCACCAAATCCGCCCGGCACCAGTATGGCGTCTGCCCCTTCGAAAATCGAATCCCCCTGCCTAACAACATCCTCGCAGTCGATAAATTCGACTTCAACCTTTGTGCTCGTATGAATTCCGGCATGCACAATGGCCTCGGTCAGAGACTTGTATGCGTCCAGCAGATCCATGTACTTGCCGACCATATACAGGCGCACAGACTTTGACGGGCTCATTTGCGCATCAACCACACGCTGCCACTCACTGAGATCAGCCGGCGGACACTCGATACAGAGTTTGTCGACGACAATATCGTCCAGGTGTTTCTGGTGCAGCATTAATGGAATTTCGTAGATAGAGGGCGCATCCAGCAACGGAATCACCGCGTTCTTCTCGACGTTGGTGAAGAGCGCAATCTTCTCGCAGGCAGACTGGGCAATCGCGTGATCACTCCGCACGATCAGGATATCTGGCTGCAGGCCAATGGAACGGAGTTCCTTGACCGAATGCTGGGTCGGTTTGGTCTTGGTTTCCCCAGCAGTTGCAATATAGGGCACCAGCGTCAAGTGGATGAAGATGGCATTTTTTGAACCCACTTCAAAGCGAAGTTGGCGCGCGGCCTCGAGAAAAGGCTGGGACTCGATATCACCGACCGTACCACCAATTTCCACTATCGCCACATCAAAACCTGCAGCGCCGGCGATAATACGATGTTTGATTTCGTCAGTGATGTGCGGAATAACCTGGATGGTAGCCCCAAGGTAGTCGCCGCGGCGCTCACGGGCAATCACGTCTGCGTATACCTGGCCGGTCGTAAAGTTATTCTTGCGGGTCATGGTCGTACGAACAAAACGCTCATAATGACCAAGGTCAAGATCAGTCTCGGTACCGTCCTCGGTGACGTATACCTCACCGTGCTGCAGAGGGCTCATGGTGCCCGGATCTACGTTGATGTAGGGGTCCAGCTTCATGTTGGTGACTGTGAGATGCCGCGCCTCCAGAATTGCACCCAAAGAAGCGGCGGCGATGCCTTTTCCAAGCGAGGAAACCACACCACCGGTAACAAAAACAAAGCGAGACATCGGACTCCCATCTGGCACAAGGCTGGCCGAAGGGCTCGACCAAGATGGGTTTGTAGATTAACACCGGACGCCGGAGCGCTCAATTGGAATATGGCTGATTCTTCAAACTGAAGCTGATTTTGATGCCGGGATCTGCCTGGTGCGATTCCGCAACCAGCATCGGCACACCAAAGGCAGGTAATGCTGGCACCGCTACCAGCAAGTCTTGATCAAACACCAGGGGGATATTGTCTCGCAGCCATGGGGGTACGCCGGTTTCCTGAAAGACGTTGCCAAGACTGCGATTACGGCCTGCCAACCGCGGCCGTATTTTTTCGCCGCCCCGCCGCGTCCGTACAAGATATTCATGCGCTGACTGACCCAAACCCGGCGCCTGGCCTGCTTCTGCAACCAGTTCGCCAGTACCAGGTGCCAACCAGGTGCCAGGATCAAGGGTCGTCCTGAATTCTTCGACGCAAGGCGGAACCTCGCCTGTCAGGTAGAGCTTACCGGCATACCGGCGAAGGTAGACGCCCTGCCAATGCAGCTGAGGGGTGGCATCGGGTCCGGCGCTGAGAAATCGTTCGAGTTCACTGTCCAATAGTACGTCCCGCGGACCAGGTAACCCGAGCTTCGTCAATTGGTAGCGCAGGAGATTCTTGCGACGCCCGGCTGGCAATGCCTGTAATTGATCAATCAGGAACCCGCCCGTATCCTGCACAACCATCAGGTCACTCGCTGCTACAGAGTCAACCAGTGCCTGCAGATCACGCGCCCGATCCAGGGTCGCCAGCAGCGTTTCGCGAACATCTGGCCAGCGCGCCTCAATCACCGGCAGAACACTGTGGCGCAGGTAATTGCGATTGAAGTCGAGGTTCAGGTTGCTGTCATCCAAAACCCACTTGAGCCCACGTGAAACGGCATAGGCTTCAATCTGCTGCCGGGTGACAGCCAGCAGCGGGCGATACAGGAAAGCCGAGCCGACCTTGCGAGCGCGCGGCATGCCGCCGGGCAAAGGACCTCCGCTACCGCGAAACAGTGACAAAAGCAGCGTTTCGACCTGATCATCAGCATGTTGCGCCAGCAGCAGGAGATCTCCCTGCTGCAGGAAGTCGCCAAAAGCCGCATACCGGGCGTCTCTTGCGTTCTCTTCGAGTGAACCTGTCCGTCGAACCTCCACCCGGACCGCAGAGAAACCAATTCCAAGTAGCCCTGCAGTTTGTTCGCAGTGAGCCTGCCAGGCGTCGCCCGCAGACTGCAGGCCATGGTTCACGTGAAATGCATGTACCCGCCCGGCGCCAAACCTGGTGCAGGCAAGATGCAGCAGCACGAGCGAGTCAACGCCACCACTATATCCCACGACCAGTCGATCAAATTCATGATCAACCATTCCATCGAAGATGCTGTCGTCAAGCATGACCGGACGGCGTTTACTGGTAATCCAGGTAGACCTGTTCAGGCCCGTATCGATCTTTCAGGTGCTCAATAAGATCATCATCAGGTGTGACACGCCAGGTTTCACCAAGCATCACCTCTCCTTCAGCATCTTCCCGCTGGTAGGCAATGGAAACAGGGCACCCTTCACCGGGCGCGCCGCGAAATGGTGACAGAATACCTGCAAGATCCACGGCAAAACCATCAGGCAACTGGCAACCATTCAGGTTTAGCTTGAGGCGCTTGACCGAGCGCTCACGCGCTTCACGCAGGTCATATACCTCAGTGGCGCGCATTCTGATGCCGGAGGTGAAGTCATCAACAGCAGTTGCTCCCTTGACCACGACTACCGAATCCTTGACCAGCTTTGAATAATGCTTTTCATACAGGTCAGCAAATACTGACACCTCCAGGCGACCACTCTTGTCGTCCAGCGTTATGAACGCCAGCGTCTCCCCTTTCCTGCTTCTCATGGTTCGAACCGCAGTAATCAGGCCGACGATAGTCTGCTCATCCTTACTCACCCGCACATCCACAATCTTCGTCTTCGCCAGATGGCGGAGTTCCTGCTTGTAACTGTCGATCGGATGCCCCGTCAGGTACAGACCCAGAGCCTCTTTCTCGCCCTGCAAGCGCTCTTTCAGATTCATGACCCGGAGGGTTTCAGTGTGACCATAAAGCTTGCCGTCGCCAGCGGTGTTAAACGTCTCCTCGCCGAACAAATCGACATGACCTGTCTCCTCGTTCGTGGCAATTTGTTCGGCCACACCAATGGCATCCGCCAGGTTCACTTTCAGTAGTGATCGTCGGTAGTCAATTGGCGAGACGCCCGCCGGACATTCAGGTACCAGCAAATCCAACGCACCACTGTTGATCAACGCTTCCATGGCCCGCTTGTTAACCTTGCGTGAATCTATGCGCAGACAGAAGTCATAAAGATCGGTAAATGCACTGCCAGCGTCGCGAGCCGCAACAATAGCTTCTATCTGGCCTTCACCCAGACCTTTGATAGCGCCAAGCCCGTAAACAACTGTCTTTGCACCATCAGCGACAAACCTGAAGTCCCCCCGGTTGACATCGGGCGGGGTAATTTCAAGACCAATCTCGCGCGATTCTTCAATGTTGATCACTACCTTGTCGGTTGTCTGCATGTCAGCAGAAAGGCAAGCCGCCATGAAGTCTGCAGGAAAGTAGTGCTTTAGCCATGCCGTCTGGTAGGCCACCAACGCGTAGGCCACTGAGTGGGGCTTGTTGAAGCCGTACCCGGCAAATTTTTCCATCAGGTCAAAAATATGCTCGGCCTGCCCCTCATTAACACCGTTGGCAACTGCGCCGGACTTGAAAACCTCACGTTGTTTCCTCATTTCCTCGGGTTTTTTCTTGCCCATGGCACGCCGCAGCAGGTCCGCATCCGCAAGGGTGTAACCCGCCAGGACCTGTGCAATCTGCATGACCTGCTCCTGGTACAACATGACACCGTAAGTGTCCTGCAGCACAGGCTTCAGGCGAGGGTGGTAGTAGTCAATATCAGCACCAGGATCATTCTTGCGCTTGATGAAATCATCAGCAAGTTGCATGGGACCCGGTCGAAACAGCGCCACGAGCGCAACAATGTCACCAAACCTTTCGGGCCGGACCTTTTTCATCAGGTCTTTCATGCCGCGCGACTCAAGTTGGAAGACAGCGGTTGTCCTTGCATGGCGCAGATCGTCGTAAATCGCTGCATCCTCGAGCGGAATCAGGTCAATATCGAGGATGCTCTCACCATTTTCTTTGCGGCGCGCATTAATACTCTTGACGGCATTATCGACAATGGTGAGTGTGCGGAGCCCCAGAAAGTCAAACTTCACAAGCCCGGCCTGTTCAACATCAATCATGTTGTACTGGGTCATGAAATTGCCGCTGTCATCACAGTAGATTGGCGAAAAGTCGGTGATTTTGGTGGGTGCAATCACAACACCACCCGCATGCTTGCCCACGTTTCGCGCCAGCCCTTCCAGCTGGAACGCCATGTCCATAATTTCCTGGGCATCTTCGTTGGCGCCAATGAATTCAACCAGCATGGGTTCAATTTCCAGCGCCTTTTCAAGCGTCATACCCGGATCAAAAGGAATGAGCTTTGAGAGTCGGTCAGCCAGGCCATACGGTTTACCCTGGACGCGCGCCACGTCTCTCATCACCGCCTTGGCTGCCATGGTGCCAAACGTGATGATCTGTGAAACAGCGTCCCGACCATATCGCTCCATCACGTGCTGAATCACCCTGTCCCTGCCATCCATACAAAAATCGATATCGAAGTCAGGGAGAGAAACGCGCTCAGGATTCAGGAACCGTTCAAACAGCAGGTCGTACTCGAGTGGATCAACGTTGGTGATCTGCAGCGCAAATGCCACCAGAGAACCTGCGCCAGATCCACGGCCGGGACCGACAGGGATGTCGTTTTCTTTTGCCCACTGAATAAACTCCATCACGATCAGGAAATAGCCCGGGAACCCCATTTTATTGATGACGTTCAGTTCAAACGTCAAGCGGTCATCGTAGGGCTTTCGCTTCGCTGCATAATCAGGATCTGCTGAATCGAGAATCTTGGCCAGGCGATTGTCCAGACCATGACGCGAGACTTCCTCAAAGTATGCTTCTTTGGTTGAACCCTCAGGTATCGGATATTCCGGCAGGTAGTAATTGCCAAGGTTCAGGTTGACATTGCACCGACGCGCAATCTCAACGGTGTTTTCGATAGCCTCAGGAATGTCCTGGAACAGTTCGGCCATTTCTGCAGGCGACTTGAGATACTGTTGTTCACTGTGGCGGCTTTCGCGACGAGGATCATCCAGTGTGCGGCTGTCGTGAATACAGACGCGAACTTCGTGCGCCTCAAATTCTTCTTCGGTCAGGAAACACACATCGTTGGTGGCGACGACAGGACAATCCATTTCCAACGCCAGGGCAACCGCAGCGTGCAGGTAGTCTTCCTCACCGGAACGACCCGTACGATGCAGTTCCAAGTAGAACCCATCAGCGAAGATATGGATCCATTGCCGCAGCATTGCTCTGGCCAGATCAACGTTGCCAGCCAACAGCGCCTTGCCGACATCGCCACGACATCCCCCAGACAGCGCAAGGAGGCCTTCAGACTGCTCAGCCAGTTTCTCACGCTTGATCACGGCAACGCCGTTAATGCGATTATTTACATAGGCTGCCGAGATCAACTCTGACAGGTTGCGATAACCAGTATTGTTTCGTGCGATGAGAACCAGCGGCACCGGTTCATCGCCGTATTCCGATGAGACCCATACATCGCTGGCGACAATGGGCTTGATGCCATTGGCCTCAGCCGCATTCTGGAACTTAACCTGGGCAAACAGGTTGTTGTTATCGGTGATGGCGACCGCTGGCATCCCCTTGTCCCGTACGGCACGCAGTAGCGGTTTGACCCGCACCATACCGTCGCTTAGTGAATATTCTGTGTGTAAGCGAAGGTGTACAAAAGTAGGTGTCATCGGGACGGTAATCGATTCCGGTGGTGAATTGGGGGACGCGTTTAATATAGCCCAAGCGTCAGACGGGTGACAGCACGAGCCGCACATATTTATGAAAAGCATCCTGTCATGTGGATACAGGCACAGAGGGACTTCCAATTCCTGAACGAGATTGCTCGCGGCAGTGTGATGGAGTCCAGTGGTTGCACGCGGCAGTGCGTGCCAAAACATTCTCCCGCGAACAGCCAGGAAAGGCAGCGGCCCGAATAAAGTAGCCTTCAATCAAGATTTCAGAGATTGGCTTGTTCTGGTCTAACCGACAATTTCTGAACATTACTGAAAATGTCGCGTTGGCTGACCAGCGGCGAGATCAGGGCACCAGCTCAAACGTCATACCGGCATTGGCCACGAGCCGCTTGATCAGGGTTTCACCCATGGCAGATGCCGGGGTCCAGAGACCACCGCCAACCTCAAGCTCGTCCTGCGCAAGACAGATGGCACTTTCTGCCAGCATTTTTGACGTTGCACCATAACCCGGGTCACGGTCACCGGTGACACGCCCCTTCATGTTTTTGTTGGCATCGGAAGGATGCCGGGCCAATAGTTCAATATTGAAGTATCCGTTTTCAATCGTATTGCGGTCCGGCCCCTCGCCAGGTGACGGCGCAATACGGCGCAGGAGTCCACGGGTTGGGGCAAAGGCAGCGCCGGCCATCACCATCAGGGAACCGCCTGCAACCATGGAGGCCGCCGCGTAACCGAGTGGGCCATCACGCGTTAACATGGCCTCGTCATAGCGGAAATCTTTGCCGTAGCAGTATCCCATCAGCGCATTGCTGCGGCGTACGACACGGGTATTGATCCCGGCCATCACAAAAGGCGCGGTCCACTTCCTGAAGTCACGGTCATACACGGCACCAAGCTGGTCAGGCCCATCAGGTCCGCGAGGCATATTCCGTGGATCCAGACTGTAGGGGTCCGCCAGCAGTTCACGCAGTGCAGGATCAACCTGGGCCTCTTCCATCAGGTTAATCAGGCTATCAACAGTACCGCCGCTCATGCCGCCCCGCGTGTCAGCCACGCGAAACTTGACCTGAACCGCCGGGGTACCATGCTCGGCCAGCATGGCCTGCTGCATAAACAGGACACCAAGGTCCGACGGAATACTGTCAAAGCCGCAGGTGTGGACAATCCGCGCGCCAGAGGCTTCCGCCCGCGTCTGGTAGGCGTCAATCATCTTGCGCATCCATTGAACCTCACCGGTCAGGTCACAATAATGTGTACCCTCGGTTGCGCAGGCTTCAACCAGATTGGTGCCATAACGAGCGTA
The DNA here is from genome assembly GCA_964351065.1 of uncultured Pseudomonadales bacterium. Lineage (GTDB taxonomy): Bacteria > Pseudomonadota > Gammaproteobacteria > Pseudomonadales > Azotimanducaceae > JANQJA01. Next base: position 14,273 of record CAYGNA010000020.1, on the reverse strand, counting down.
TGGCCCGACCGTCGTGCAAACCACACTGGCGCTACGAGCCAGTGCTCCCATGGACGCCTCATCGTTACTGTCTGCGAAGATACGCGGAATATCGGCGCCGACATTACCAGCGATACGCTGACAAACTTCTGCCACCTTCTGTTCGTTCCGCCCGGCAACACCCCATTTTACCTCACCGTCGAGTCCGTATCGCTCAAAGAGGTACTCAACAACCAGTTGACCGGTGAATCCGGTGGCACCCCATACAACTACATCAAGTTTGTCGGTCATCGCTGCTTGCTTCCTGATCTTGAACAAAAATTCGAATAGGAGCCGGTTTTATTTCTGCCATCGTCGGCATGGCGCAAATGACATCCGGTGGATAACGCTTGGCCCCAGTTTCTCCAAGGCAGCCAAATGTGCCGGTGTAGGATACCCCTTGTGACGCGCCAGGTCGTATCCAGGATAAACTGAATCGAGCGCTGCCATTTCCCTGTCCCTGGCCACTTTGGCGATAATCGAGGCTGCCTTGATGCCATCAAACCGCGAATCACCCTTGATCATAAAGTCGGACGGACAGTCAAACGTTGGGGTTCGATTCCCATCTACGAGCACAAAATCAGGAGCCCGGCTGAGCCCCTTCACTGCTCGCTGCATCGCCAGCATGGTCGCGGCCAGGATGTTAATCTCATCAATCTCAGCGACCTCTGCTCGCGCAATACAAAAGGCAATGGCCTTCGACCTGATTTCTACATCGAGCGCTTCGCGCTTACCCGCGCTCAGCTTTTTCGAATCAGCCAGGCCTTCAATCGGTTTCTGTGGGTCAAGAATTACCGCCGCTGCCAGCACCGGGCCAGCCAGCGGGCCTCGCCCTACCTCGTCAACACCCGCACAAAACTGATAGGGGCTGTCCGTCATGTCGTCGCGATACTTCACACCTGCCTCTAACTATTCGTCTGCCCGGCGAGAGCGAGCACCGCTGCGGCAGCCTGTACCGCGGCGTCACGGCGGAGTTCACGATGAATCCCGTCAAACCGCTGCATCAACACAGCCTGGTCCTTTTGTTCCAGGTACTCAAGTACCGCTTCCGCCAGGACACTGGGACGCGCCTCTTCCTGGATAAACTCCGGCACCAGCGGCTCACCCGCCAGGATGTTGGGCAACGCGAACCAACGCGTTTGAACAAGTCTTGAAACAATAGCGTAAGTCACGGCCCCGAGCCGGTAGGACATTACCATCGGACGCTTCAGCAGCATCGCCTCAAGTGTTGCCGTACCAGAATTGACCAGTACAACGTCAGCCGCCTGCATTGCCAGCGTAGAGTTGCCATCAATCACTTTCACCGCCAGGGTGCCACAACATCGTTCAACAAGCGCTTCAATCTGCAGCCGTCGCCGCGCATTGGCAGCCGGAATGACAAACTGGACTTCGGGGATGCGCTTTGCGATGAGTACCATGGCATGCATAAAGTCCTCCCCCGTATAGCGAACCTCGCTACCCCGGCTACCCGGGAGTACCGCGACCAGCGGCACATCCTCACCAAGCCCCAATTCCTGGCGGGCCGTCATCTTGCAAGCCGCAGGCGCTGCAGGATCAATGTCATCAGCACGCGGATGACCGACAAAGCGCACGGCGATGCCATTCTCCTCGTAGACAGCTGTTTCAAACGGGTACAGCGTGAGCATCAGGTCAACGCTCTTTTTGATGCCTTTGATACGTCCCCGGCGCCAGGCCCAGACCGTCGGTGAAACATAGTGAACCGTTCGAACACCGCGTTTTTTCAGCATGCGCTCGAGCAACAGGTTAAAAAAGTTGAAATCCACGCCAACAAAACAGTCAACATCAGCGGCAATAATACGGTCGCGGGTTGATAACAGGATTCGCAGCAATTCGGGGAGTCGCAGCAGCGGATCGACAAAACCGTTAACAGAAAGCCGCTCCATATCGACCCAGGATTCGAGGCCCTCCCGCTGCATGGCCGGGCCGCCGATGCCAAAAAATTCTACCTCCGGTGCCTGCTGCCTGAGTTCACGCATCAGCGGCCCTCCCAGGTTGTCACCGGACGGTTCACCGGCAAGCAACGCAATTCTGGGTGCGAGATGCCGAGGCATGGTGCCCGTCAGGTAACTTGCTGTTCTGCGCAGGTCAGCAGCGAGGAACACACGAGCTGATCACCAACGTAAGCCTTACCGGAAGCCTTCATCCAATGACTGCGCAGATTCAGGATCTCGACCTCAAGGCGAAGCTGGTCACCCGGTACTACCGATCGCTTGAACTTGGTCTTGTCGGTGCCGGCCAGGTAATAGATATACCCGTCCTCCAATGTGCGGTTTCTGCTCTTGAAGGCAAGAATGCCAGATGCCTGGGCAAGTGCTTCAACAATCAGCACGCCAGGAAAAACCGGCGTCATGGGGAAATGCCCGGTAAACTGCGGCTCGTTAATCGTCACATTCTTGATAGCAACAATACGCTTGTCAGCTTCAAACTCGAGTACGCGATCCACCAGCAGGAAAGGATACCTGTGTGGCAGGTACTTCCAGATTTCGATTACTTCCATATTCTTCTCTATTTTTCTTTTGTTGTGCGCGTGGACACTTCGAGTCGCCGAACACGCTTGATCAGTTCGTCGAGTTTGCGAAAGCCCACAATGTTCCGGCGCCAGATTTTGCCTGGCATCAGTCCGGTACCGGAAGAATAACGCCCTCGCTCCAAAATCGATTGGGACACCAGCGACATGGCAGTAATCTCGACCTGATCAGTGATCTCTATGTTATCAATGATGCCGACCGCACCACCAATGAGGCAATAGGAACCAATCCTGGTACTACCAGCTATGGCCGTACAGCCTGACACAACCGTGTTCGCACCAATGGTGGTGCCATGGCCAACCTGAACCTGGTTATCCAGCTTGACGCCATCGCCGATCACCGTGTGATTCAGGGCACCACGGTCGATAGTCGTACCGGCACCTATCTCAACGCGGTCGCCAACCCTGACGCCATATACCTGCGGTATCTTAACCATGACACCGCGTTCGGCATCAAATTCGAAACCGAAACCGTCGGCACCCAGCACCGCACCACTGTGCAGAATGCAATCCGCGCCAACGACGACATCATGGTAAAGCGTTACGTTAGCAAACAGGCGCGAACCTGCACCAACTACCGATCGCTCGCCGACATAACACCCGGGGCCTATCACAGCACCGGCAAGCAGGCTGGCGTCGCGATCAATTACCGCGCCAGCGCCAATCGACACGAACTCGCCAAGACTGGCGGCCTTGTCAACCTGGGCTGATGGATGCACTACAGCACCGGGAATGGGCGTCGGATCAAACAGCCCTGCGACCCGTGCCCAGGTCATCCGCGGCCGCGGCGACAATATCGCCGCGATTGGACAGTTCACTGCGTCTTCCGGCCGCAGCACAACCGCTGCAGCCCGGGTAGACAACAAATGGGGCTTGTAAGCTGAGTTGAACAGGAACGACAGTTGATCCGGCGCGGCGTCTATCAGGTTACCGATGCCACTGATTTCCAGCGACGGCTCACCTACCAGTTCCAACTCCAGCCTGTCCGCAATTTCTCCCAGCGAAATCTTCAAGGTTCGCTTGAGACTAGCGCTTGGCGTCCAGTTCGTTCAGTTTTTCGGTGACTTTTCGCGTGATGTTATAAAGGTCGCCGACGTACAGGGCAGCCTGACGAGGCAGGATCACGTCATAGTCTTCTTTCAGTACCAGGTCTTCAATTGCCTTCTGAACTTTCTGGTCGATACCGGCAAACAGTTCCTGCTGGCGTTCTTCGATTTGACGCTGAAGCCGCTGACGCTGGTAAACAAAATCATTGTTCAGCGATTCAATCTGCTGCTGCAGGCGGCGCTTTTCTGCTTCACTGATCACTTCTGCGTCTTTCTGCATGCGCTCAAGGATTGCGGCAGCTTCTGACTGGATCTTGCGGATACCGTCTTCGTCGTTCTTGAATTCATTCTGAATCTGGGTGAGCAGTCGCTTGGCTTCCTCGGAGTTAAGGATTGCCGCTTGAACATCCACAACTGCCATTTTGATTTCTGCAAACGCTGCAGGCGAAGCCACAAGGGTAAAGGCTGCCAAAACGGTCAGCGTGAATCGTCTAATTTGCACGGGTGATCTCCTTAAGTGCTGGAAACTAAAGTAATTTTTATAATTTTGCAGGGTCAACGGTCGACAGGGCGCGAATCTTTACACATCCTCCCCCCTGATTCAACGCTTCCCCCACCGAATGTGGGATGCCGAGGCGAAATCCACACCGCAATTTTGAACACCGATTACTACAAAAGTTCGACATCGGCGCCTACGCCTACGCTAAAAGGCACCACCGAGTTCAAACTGGAAAGACTGGGATTCATCACCCGGTTTACTGTTTATCGGGAACGAAAGGCTAAAACTCAGTGGCGCAAGACCTGTAATCCAGGTCACCGCAACACCCGCGGAATATCGTAACTCGCCCTCATTCAGGTCATAACAAACGATGCTGATTGTCGGGCAGTCAGTATTAAAGACGTTACCCGCATCGATAAAGAAAGCAGATTTGATCTGGCGCTGGTCCTCAACAAATGGCAGTGGGAATATGAGTTCGGCACTGGTCTCAACCAGCACGTTACCGCCAATTGGGTCGAGTCGGTTAAATCCACTGTTGGGCGAAGGCGTGGCACGCGGTCCCAGCGAGTTGCTCTCGTAGCCCCGGACAGAACCGAACCCTCCTGCAAAAAAGTGTTTGTAGAACGGATAAGTGTTTGTCTTGCCAAACGAGGCCCCGTAGCCAAGATCAGTGCGCAGACGAAGTACCAGCGCCCTTGTCAGCGGGAAAAATATCTGGCCGTTGTACTGAATCCGGAAGAATTCAAGTTCACTACCAGGCACTGTCATTTCAACGGACAACTGCTGTGAGCGACCACCTGTGGGCAAAAGGCCCCGGTTTAATGCCGACATGGTGTAGTTGGCAGAGAGCGTCACAAGGTTAAATTCATTACCCTCGCGGGCAAGAAACTGGGAGATTTCCTGGGCCGGGAAAATACCCTCCTTGATCGAGGTGTTTTCGTAGCCAACGCTGAAGCCAATACGTGAGATTTCGCTGATCGGATAACCAAAGTTCACCGACCCGCCGAACGAGTCTGTCGAGAAACGCGCAATGTTTCGGGCGTCGAAGTTACTGGACCGATAGAACAGGGAATAGCCCCGACTGACACCGTCAACCGTAAAGTAGGGATCAAAAAATGAGAAGTTGTACGCCGTCTGGTACGCACTGTGGTTAATGCCTACATTGACACTGTTACCGGTGCCAAAAACATTATTCTCCTGGTAGCTGGCACCTAGAATCAGTCCTGTGTCCTGCGCATATCCCAGCGTTGCAGAAACTGACCCTGAAGGTGCTTCCTCCACGGTGTACTCGACATCTATCTGGTCATCTGTACCTGCCACTTCCGGCGTTTCAACATTGACTTCCTTGAAGAAGCCGAGCCGCTCCAACCGAACTTTGGAACGTTCTATGAATGAGGTGGAAGCCCAGCCACCTTCCATCTGGCGCATTTCCCGGCGCAGTACCTTATCCTGGGTTACCGTATTGCCACGGAAGTTGATTCGCCGCACATAGGCGCGATTGCCGGCATCAACAAAAAACTTGACCGACACCGTGTTACCTTCATCATCCTGTTCTGGCTGCCCTGTCGCACTCGCAAATGTGTAGCCCGCATTGCCAAGCGCAAGTTCAATTCGCTCTTCAGAGGCTGTCATGAGTTGGCGCGAGAAAACCTGTCCTGGCCGAACCAGGATGAGGTTTCTGATCGACTGTTCCGGCAGATCATGCAATTCACCGGCGATATCAACCGCCGACACGTCAAAGCGATCACCCTCAATCACGTTAATGGTGATGTAGACATCTTCTTTACTTGGTGAGATGGCTACTTGCGTTGAGTCAATTACAAAGTTCAGGTAGCCACGGTCGAGATACCATGATTCGAGGTTTTCCAGATCACCGGTCAACTTTTCACGCGAGTACTGATCGTCCTTGGTGTAGAACGAAAACAATGAAGGTAATTTCAGCTCGAGCATGTCCTGCAGTGTTTCGTTATCAAACACGGTATTGCCAACTATATTGATGTGTTGAATGCCCGAGACCTTACCCTCGGTGACATCAATTTTTATCTGGACACGGTTTCTTGGCAGATCCACCACCTCAGTGACAATTCTTGCCCCGTAGCGGCCCTGGGATACGTACTGGCGTTCGAGGTCCGCACGTATGTGTTCGAGCGTAACCTTCTTGAAAATTTCACCCTCGGCCAGACCGGATTTGGCAAGCCCCTCAAGGAGTGCCTCCGACTTGATCGCCTTGTTTCCCTCGATTTCAATGGAATCGATGGCTGGACGCTCCTTGACGATGATGACAAGCACGTTGCCATCACGACCCACCTGCACATCATCAAAAGAACCTGTCTTGAAGAGTTCCCTGACAACTGTGCGCAGTTCTATCTCATCAATATCATCACCTACATTGATCGGCACAGCGCCAAACACAGTGCCGGCCGACACCCGCTGAAGACCTTCTACGCGAATGTCAGAAATGGTGAATGCCTGTGCCGCAAGTGACCAGCCCAGGATAAGCAGCCCCGCCAGCAGGCGGTTAAAAGAAAAGATTGGTGCCACTACAGCCTCGTCAGATCATTATAAAATGCCAGCAGCATAACGCTGACGATAAGAAACATCCCCATCTGCAGACCCCAGATCTGGATGCGTTCAGGCACAGGTCGACCTGTAATCAGTTCGACAAAATAGTAGACCAGGTGCCCGCCGTCCAGTACTGGTATCGGCAGCAGGTTAAGCACACCCAGGCTGATACTGAGCAGCGCAATAAATCCGATAAAACTCTCAAGACCAGACTGCGCAGTCGCGTTGGCAACCTGCGCAATTGTAATCGGTCCGCTCAGGTTCTTGTGAGAAATCGCGCCAACGATCATTTTCTGAATAGATTCAAGGGTAAACGTGGTTACAGACCAGGTGCGCTCAATCGCGTAAATCCATGCCGAATATACTGGATAGCTGACTTCACGCTGCATGTCGGCGGGCATTTCGATTGGCATTCGCGAGGCGCCGAGGTAGCCCACAAACCCATCATCGCGCTCGATCCGGCCGGGTACAACGCGCAGTTCGATGGTATCGCCACCACGCAGCACGCTGAGGTCAAGCGGGATACCTGGATGCTGCTGGATAGTACTGACAAGTTCGCCCCAGTTGGCGACAGGCGAGCCACCGGCGCTCAACACACGATCACCAGCCATCAACCCGCCCCTGGCCGCCGCCTCACCCTCAACGACAGAAGCAATTGTGGCGGGAATAAAGGGTGTGAACAGGACCAGCCCAAGGTCAGCCGTAGGATAGGGTTCATCTTCCCGGGACATCCACTCGGCAACACTGATCGTGTAATCACGCGTGGTATCAAGACTCCCTGGCTCCCGAACCGTCAACACAATCTCACCTGTATCGCCGATCCGGTCGAACAACTGCATATTCACGTCAGCCCATGTTTCTGTGTCGACGCCATCAACAGCAATAATCTCCTGGCCCGCACGCAATCCGGCCTCACCCGCACTGGAGTCAGGGTCAATATCGCCCAACTTGGGCACGATGCCAGTCACCCCAACAGAAAACAGGAACCAGTATGCGACGATAGCCAGCAGGAAGTTGGCAATAGGACCGGCAGCTACAATGGCGATGCGCTGGAGCACCGGCTTTCGGTTAAACGCAAGGTGCAACTGGTCGTCCGGAACAAACCCCTCGCGCTCATCCAGCATTTTCACATAGCCGCCCAGGGGAATGGCGGCAATGGCAAACTCGGTCGGGGCAAGCGGTTCATTGGCACGGGTGCCAACTACGGCGCCTTCAGGCACCGGTACAGGGGCAGGTGCTTTACCTCGCTTGATAAACAACGGCTTACCAAAACCCACAGAAAAGCGCAGCACGTGTACGTTAAATTTGCGCGCAACCCAATAGTGACCAAATTCATGAAAGGTCACCAATATGGACAGCGTCACGATAAGGGCTACAACACTTTGTACAACTTCTAGCATACAGCAACTTCTGGTTTCAGCAGTCCCATGGGACGCCAGGATAAATTCAGGGTCTGCATTGTAAGCATTAAGTCAGTCTCATTCACTGACTAACACCCGGTCTGTTGCCAAACATTGACTACTCTATGGATGTTCAGCTCAGGATTTAGTTCAGTTCCAGCCAAACCACAATATAAAGAACGCAAACAGCGGCCCGGCCGATAGCAGACTGTCAATGCGATCAAGAAAACCGCCATGTCCGGGCAACAGGTTGCTGGAGTCCTTGATTCCACGGTTTCGCTTGAACATGCTCATTGCAAGATCGCCGAGAACAGAGACGATGACCACAAAACTACACATGCCAAGAAACAACAGGCCGCGCGGCGTATCGAGTGCGGGTTTGCCGAGCCATAGTGCCATACCCGCGGCAATCAGCGCTGCCGTGACGATACCGCCATAAACACCTGCCCATGACTTACCCGGACTCACTGCAGGCGCTAACTTGGCGCGCCCGAAGGCCCGACCCGTAAAATATGCCCCAATGTCCGCACCCCAAATAAGGAGAAAAAGCAGCAGAATCAAGAAGTTATTGTCGGGCATCCCTTTCAGGACCTGGAGACTGATAAAGCCAGGCACAAGCACCAGGACACCGAGTAAAGACAGCGTAACCTGTCCGGACCAAAGCGAAACCAGCGCCGGGTATCGGAGCACAAAAACAAATGCCGCCAGCCACCACAGCAGACCGGTAGCAAGCACCAGTTCTGCCGGCAACCACAGGCTCGCGGCCATCAGCAAAGCAATCACAGCAGCGTAGACAAATCGGGCTATACCTTCGAAGCGGGCGAGATTAGCCCATTCCCAGGCGGCGATTGTGAGCACAAAACCGATAAAGACAGCAAACTCGATCGCCGGCAGGAGGAAAATACCCGCGATCGCAAGGGGACCGAGTACCAGAGCCGTGAGAATTCGCTGTTTTAGCATCTGCCAATTCCTGTCCGAATATCTTGTTCAGACGCTGTTTGAAGACGACATCAGGATCATGTTCATAAAGAAACATACGGCTGACAGGAAACAGCCAACCCACTCTCCGCCGTCAGCACGCTCAATTCGAAGGCGCCGCCCCAGCAGGGGAGCAAAAAGACGCGATGAGTGTTGGATAAGAAGAACAAACGGGCCACAACAACGCTTGGGGCCAATCACATCGCCATGAGGTCGCTTTCTTTTGTCACCAGTGAAGCGTCGACATCCTTGATTTTTTCATCCGTCAGCTTTTGGATTAAATCCTCAGCACGGCGTGCCTCGTCCTCAGTAATTTCTTTTTCCTTCAGCAGATCCTTGATGCTGGAGTTGGCATCCCTGCGAATATTGCGAATCGCAACCCGGGCGTTTTCAGCCTCATGTCGAGCGACCTTGGTCAGGTCACGCCGGTTTTCTTCAGTCAGCGGCGGCATGGGTAAACGGATCTTGTCACTGCTGGTTGACGGATTAAGCCCAAGATCTGACTTCAGAATGGCCTTCTCCACCAGGGGAATAAGATGACGTTCGTAGGGAGAAATGGACAGGGTCCTTGCATCCTCCACGACAATGTTGGCGACCTGGTTCAGCGGGGTGTCCGCGCCGTAATAATCCAGGTGAATGCCGTCAAGAATGCTGGGGTGAGCGCGACCGGTACGGATTTTGGCAAATTCGGTGTCCAGCGACGCGAGGCTTTTGACCATACGCTCCTCTGCGTCTTCCCTGATCTCTTTTAGCATCGTCTATTTCCTGTTTGACAAGCCCGTCAGGCGGGCGACTTAAACACGTTAGGCCAAGCTTATCTGACTAACAGTGTGCCTTCGTCTTCTCCCAGCACAGCGTTGCGCAGTGCGCCACTCTTCTCCATGGCAAATACGCGGATCGGCATGTCATGGTCACGCGCCAGACATATCGCCGTAAGATCCATTACGCCAAGTTGACGATCCAGCACTTCATCAAACGAGAGTGTCTCATACCGCTGCGCGGTAGGGTCCTTCACCGGATCCGCCGAGTATACCCCGTCTACCTTGGTCGCCTTCAGCATGATATCAGCTTCAACTTCGATGGCACGCAGGCAGGCTGCAGAGTCTGTGGTAAAGAACGGGTTTCCTGTACCAGCCGAAAAAATGACCACGTCTCCCTGCTCGAGATGGCGCATGGCAACACGACGATCGTAGTGCTCGACCACACCGCTCATGGGAATAGCCGACATCACCACAGTATGGATATTTGCCCGCTCGAGAGCATCCCGCATCGCCAGCGCATTCATCACCGTGGCCAGCATACCCATATGGTCACCTGTAACACGATCAAGGCCTGCTGCGTGCAGGGCGGCACCACGAAACAGGTTGCCTCCCCCCACGACAAGACCTATTTCTACGCCGATACCAACCAGTTGGCCAATTTCCAGAGCAGTCCGATCGAGGACTTTGGGATCAATCCCCACGCCCTCGACACCAAGTGCTTCCCCACTCAGCTTGAGAAGAATACGACCATATTTGGGTGTGGCTTTCTGCGGCATGGTTCAGGCTAACTGCTTGGCTACTTCTGCCGCGAAGTCATCTACTTCACGCTCGATACCCTCACCCACTTCATAGCGTGTAAAGCCAGATACGGTGGCTCCCGCCTTCTTGAGGAGTTCGCCCACCCTGGTATCAGGGTCTTTGACAAAAGCCTGTTCAACCAGACTGATTTCAGCCAGGAACTTGCGAATGCGTCCCTCAACCATCTTCGCGACAATCTCGGCCGGCTTGCCGCTGTCAGCAGCCTGGGCCGTGTAGATTTCACGCTCTTTGTCTAGCAGGTCAGCAGGCGCATCTTCAGCTGCGACAACCTGGGGGTTGGTTGCAGCAATGTGCATGGCAATATCTTTACCAAGGCTCTCATCGCCACCACTAATACCCAGCAGCACACCAATTTTGCCGGTAGTGTGGACGTAGGCCGCGACGCCACCCTCAATGAGGACAGCACGGCGAACCGATACGTTTTCACCAATTTTCTGCACAAGTTCCTCGCGAACAACCTCAAGACCATCAGCCATCAGCTTTTCGATGTCGGTCTCTCGCGACTCAAAAACCCGGTTGAGGACTTCATCAGCAAAACCGTTGAAGTTATCGTCCCGGGCAGCAAAGTCAGTTTCGCAGTTGACTTCAACCAGTACACCAACCTGTCCATCGTCGCTGGTCTTGATAGGAACGACTCCTTCTGCGGCAGTTCGGCCTGCTTTCTTGGCAGCTTTCATGCCGCTGGACTTGCGCAGGTTTTCGATTGCCAGTTCGGCATCGCCATCAGCCTCGGTGAGGGCTTTTTTACAGTCCATCATGCCAAGGCCAGTTCTTTCTCGTAGCTCTTTTACCATCTGTGCGGTGATAGCAGCCATTTTTTACCTCATCTGTTTGTCGCCTTTCCGCGACAGGGTTGGAACAAGTGGGGTTATTACCGAAATCAGCTCTCGGAGGCTTCAGGCGCAGCTTCTGCAGCAGTTTCTTCAACTTCTACAAATTCACTTGCCCCGCCCTGGAAGTCGTCTTTGCCTTCGATGACAGCATCCGCGATCGCTTCTACGAAGAGTCGGACGGACCGAATAGCATCGTCATTGCCCGGAATCACGAAGTCGACACCGTCAGGGTTACTGTTGGTGTCCACAATGCCAACGACGGGAATGCCCAGCTTGTTGGCTTCTGTAATGGCAATTCGTTCGTGGTCAACGTCAACGACAAACAGCACGTCAGGCAGCCCGCCCATGTCCTTGATACCACCAAGGCTGGTCTCAAGCTTCAGCAACAGGTTCTGGCGAGTCAGCGCTTCCTTTTTTGTCAGCTTCTCAATTGTGCCGTCCTTGATTTGGCCTTCAAGGTCGCGCAGGCGGCGGATGGACTGACGAATAGTCTTGTAGTTGGTGAGCATGCCACCCAACCAACGCTTGTCGACGTACGGCATACCGCAGCGCTCAGCGTGTTCCTTGACAACTTTGCCTGCATTTCGCTTTGTGCCGACAAACAGGATTTTGTTTTTCTTGCCCGCAACCGATTTAACAAACGCAAGCGCTTCATCGAGCGCTGGGACGGTTTGTTCGAGGTTGATGATGTGGATGTCGTTCCTGGCGCCAAAGATGAACTGATTCATCTTGGGGTTCCAGTATCTGGTCTGATGACCAAAGTGAGCGCCCGCTTCAAGCAGGTCCCGCATAGTAACGCTAGACATAATGACTCCGATTAGTTTGGGTTAAGCTTCCACACACCCCATGTTCCAACCCTTGCGGGCACCCGGAACACGTGACGGTGCGTGTGAGTATTTGGGCGTAGGCAAGCGATCTTCCAATCTACTGCCCCACCGGGCGCGCTTTATACCACAACGATCACGGCCACGCCAGTAAACGGTGGTAGTGGAGTGGACCATGCGCTGGTATCATTCGCCCCCCAAACCAACGCCCTGACAAAGTCCCTGCATGTCCATCAATCTAAAAACGCCAGAAGAAATCGAAAAAATGCGAACCGTTGGCCGTCTTGCGGGCCAGCAACTCGAAATGATCGCAGAACACATCAAACCCGGCATCAGCACGGGCGAACTCGATCGAATCTGCCACGAGTTCACAATAAACTGTCAGCAGGCGATTCCGGCGCCGCTGAATTACCGGGGATTCCCAAAGTCTATCTGCACGTCTGTCAACCACGTCGTATGTCATGGCATTCCGAGTGACGACAAGATTCTGAAAGATGGCGATATCATCAATGTCGATGTCACCCTGATCAAGGACGAGTATCACGGTGACACCAGCAAGACCTTTTTTGTAGGCAAACCCAGTGTACTCGCCGAACGCCTGGTCGATGTTACGCAGCAATGTATGTACCGCGGCATTCGCGCGGTTAAACCGGGCGCCCACCTGGGAGACATCGGCCACGTGATCCAGCAACTGGCTGAAAAACATCGATTTTCTGTCGTACGCGAATACTGCGGTCACGGTATCGGCAGGATTTTCCATGATGAGCCACAGGTCCTGCACTATGGCAGGCCCGGGACCGGACCAAAACTTGAACCTGGCATGACATTCACCATCGAACCGATGATCAATGCCGGCAAAGCAGCCGTACGTCTCCTGCCGGATGAGTGGACCGTCGTCACAAAAGATCACAAGCTGACCGCACAATGGGAACACACTATCCTGGTCACGGAAACAGGCTACGAAATACTGACTTACCGCTCGGATGACACCATCGAGCGCTGCACCTAGTGGGGCTCGATTAAGTGACAACGCACCCCCTGATCGATGCCACCACCAGTTCAGCAGTTGATTCCCTGGAGCAACAGCTTGAAGGTGCAAAACTGGTCATCCCCATTTTCAAAGAGGCGCTGCTGGCATTCCGCACGGAACTGGCAGACCGCTTTCGTGCCGGTGGTGAAGCTGAGGAACTCATTAAGGCACGCGCCAGTTTTATCGACCGGGTGCTCAGGCTTGCCTGGGAACGGTTTACCTGGGAAGAGAACAGGGGCAGTTGGTTCAAACACCGCATTGCGCTTGTCGCCGTGGGTGGTTACGGCCGAGGCGAACTGCATCCGCATTCTGACATCGACCTGCTGATACTGCTTGAACGCAATTCCTACGAAACCCATAAAGCCAACATTCAGAGTTTCCTGACCCTGTTGTGGGATATCGGGCTGGAGGTCGGACATAGCGTTCGTTCAATAAAAGAGTGCCAGAGCCAGGCTCGCAACGACGTGACGGTTTTGACGGCGCTCATGGAATCACGCACTGTGTGCGGTGACGACGACCTGCGCCAGCGCATGGACAAGCTCATTGGTGCCAACAAGATCTGGCCGGCAAAAAAGTTTTTTGCCGCCAAGAGACGAGAACAGGAAGAGCGTCACCGCAAGTCCGATCATACCGAATACAGCCTGGAACCCAACGTAAAGACCTCTCCTGGTGGACTTCGCGACACCCAGACAGTCATGTGGATCGCCAGACGTCATTTCGGTACTGTCGACTTCGATGACTTGTTGGATCAGCAATTTATTACGCCAATCGAGCGTGACATCCTGCGATACGGGCAAGCGCTGTTGTGGAAAATCAGATTTGGCCTGCACATTATCAGTGGCCGCGATGACGACCGATTGCTGTTTGAACACCAGCAAAAACTGGCAGCCATGTTTGGCTATGAAGACAGGGACCAACTCGCCGTTGAACAGTTCATGCAGGGTTACTACCGCAC
>CAYGNA010000019.1:0-22614 GCA_964351065.1 uncultured Pseudomonadales bacterium | reverse complement strand
GGGCAACTACCTCTACGGCAAAGGTCGCCTGCTTGTTGAATATCAGGTCCCCGAACCTGCGACCCTGTTGCTGCTGGGGCTGGGACTACTTGGATTGGGTCGTCGCAGCTGAGCCAGCCCGAGGCGTAAACAGGTATTACCCCGGCTGGGCACTTTCCAGGTTCCCAATACTTCCAATACTTCCAAAACTTCCAATACTTCCAATACTCTCACCAGTTTCGCTGGTCGGTCCAGGGCAATCTGGCTTGGGATTGGCTCCCCCGTGACTTAAGGCTATTCTCAACCTGACTATACTTGAATTAGAAAAGCGAACCGCCTCAAACAGGGAGAGAAGCGTGACAATCCAATTACGACAGATATGTCTTGTAGCAAACAAGCTGGCGCCAGTTATTGAAGATCTCACGCATGTGCTGGGTATCAACACCTGTTTCATAGACCCGGGCGTTGCCCACTTTGGCCTGGAAAACACGCTGATGCCCATTGGCCAGAACTTCCTCGAGGTCGTTGCACCGACACAAGACAACACCGCGGCAGGGCGGTATCTCGAGCGTCGTAGCGGTGACGGTGGGTATATGGTGATCTGCCAGGCAGACAGCAAGAGCAGTCAGCAGACTGCGCGCCAGCGGGCGTTGGATAACGGTGTTCGCATCGCGCACGAATCTGATCGCAGTACCTGGAATATCTGCCAATTGCATCCTCGCGACATGGTAGCCGCATTTCTTGAGATTGACTGGGACGAACAGGACGACTTCTATGGTAACTGGATGCCAGCGGGCGGAACTGGCTGGGAGGACAAGGTGAAGCAGGACATCACTGTGAACTACCTGGGCGTGGAACTGCAGGGGCACGACCCCGTGGCGCTTGCAGAGGTCTGGAGCCGGGTGGCAGGCCTGCCAATAGAACAGGATGGTGACATGCTGACGATACATCTCAACAATGCCAGCTTGCGTTTTGTCGAAGCCACCGATGGGCGCGGTCCTGGACTTGGCGGCATTGACATTAGTGTCGCCGATCGAGAGCTCATCCTCGAAAACGCCAGCGCCAGAGGTTGTTACGTCAGCGACGACCGCGTGGACATATGCGGCACACGATTCTATCTACATCCAGCAGCATGACGCGGAACATCCTGGCCACCGCATGCACGATGGCGGGAGAACTGACGGACGTACAGGTTGATCAATGGCGCACCGCCGGATTTACGTTTGTGCGCGGCCTTCTTCCCATCGAACTGATCGATGCGGTGGCAGACGCCGGCAGGCGGGAATTCCCCCCGCCTGAGGACGAGAATGCCAGGGCCTTTACTGACTTTGGCAGCAATATTGTGTTTCCCTCCCACATTGGTGCTTTCAACAAAATCACCCTGCACCCTCAGTTGCTGCAGGCTATCGCAACGCTGCTTGATGTGCCGGTTACGGATCTGCGCCTGACCCAATCTGACCTCTGGCCCAAGTATTCGAGGGCGGTAGACGCCGGGGCCGCGCAAGTCCCGCGGGACTACAAGGACAACAGCGATCAGCGCATCCACGTGGACTACCCGAATCACACGATAACTCACCCGACGCCCTGGTCGCGGCCCGAGGCTG
Organism: uncultured Pseudomonadales bacterium; assembly: GCA_964351065.1. Classification (GTDB taxonomy): domain Bacteria; phylum Pseudomonadota; class Gammaproteobacteria; order Pseudomonadales; family Azotimanducaceae; genus JANQJA01. The sequence goes on along the minus strand of CAYGNA010000019.1, from coordinate 21,031 downwards.
TTGAACTGATCCTTTACCTGAACAGCGTACAGGAGACAGGTGGCGGTACCGCGGTGGTGCCAAGGCAGGGGACGGATGATCCTGCCTACCCCTGGCCAATTGTGGATTCACCCGGTATTGGCGAGTTGCAGTACGTGAATGACCGGGCAGCGGCGGAAGACTATTTTGCTGATCAACGACCCCATCGAGCTGCATTTCGGCACATGCTGTACGAACGTGAACGCTACACTCATTTCGAACCCGGTGACGTGATCCTGTATCGGCACGATACCTGGCACCGGGGCACACCCCTGAAACCGGGCGCACTCCGCCTTGTCATGAACATCACCTATCGCAAAGCACAAAGCGAGTGGATCAGCACGTTGCATACCGGCTGGGCCTGGTCGCTCTATCGGCAGGACAAATTGTTACCACGCCTCTTGAGCGAGGCCAGCCTGGACCAACGCGCCGTGCTCGGATTTCCGCAACCAGGCAGTGACTACTGGTGCCCGGAAACGATCGAGGCCATTGATGCACGTTACGGTCCTTACGGATTCGACACGGCACCTTATCGCCAGGTTTAACCAGACAAGGTTTAACCACGCCAGATCGAGACCACAACGTATGGTCTCTTACCGCCCGTCTGAAATCAGAACGCCGTGCCGGTGTTAACACCCAGCTTTCGCAGAATCATCGCCAACGGACAAAAGCCTGTGAACGATGCCTGGAACATATTTGCGCCGACAAAGGCAGTGAACCAGAGCCAGTACGGGGAGTGCAGTTGTGATAAGGCCAGTGAGGCAAGCACAAACAGACCGGCAAAGCGAAAAACCCAACGTTCTACTGATGTGCCAGAACTGGCGACTGCAGCCGTGTTGCTCATTTCCATCGCAATTCTCCTTGGAAGCTCTTTAGATTAGTTGTTGCTAAATAAGTCTTTGTTAATATAATGGCTCGGAGACAGACAATCAATACGGGAGATCAACAAAATGGCACATGTTGTTGTGGTAGGAGCAGGACTCGGTGGCATGCCTGCCGCGTATGACCTCAAGAAGGTACTCGGCAAGAAACACGAGGTAACGCTGATCAGCACCTCCGAGCACTTCCAGTTCACCCCATCCAATCCGTGGGTCACTGTCGGATGGCGGACCGCCGACGACGTGCTGGTTCCCATTCGACCCAATGTCGAGAAGAAAGGTATTGCGTTTATTTCACAACCCGTAGCAACCATTGATGCCGCCGCGAACAGCCTTACCGTCGAAGGTGGCGAAACAGTCAACTACGATTACCTGGTACTCGCAACCGGCCCCATGCTCGCCTTTGACGAAATACCAGGGCTTGGGCCCAACGGTTTTACCCACAGCGTTTGTACAACACCGCATGCCAAAGCAGCCGCTGATGCCTACCAGGAATTTCTGAAGAATCCAGGTCCCGTTGTGATCGGCGCAGTACAGGGGGCAAGCTGTTTTGGACCCGCTTACGAGTTTGCGATGATTGTTGATACCGACCTGCGGCGCCGAAAACTACGCGACAGGGTACCCATGACATTTGTCACGAGCGAACCCTATATCGGCCATATGGGCCTGGGTGGGGTTGGCGATTCCAAAGGTATGTTGGAGTCAGAACTGCGCCAGCGACATATTAAGTGGATAAACAACGCGAGGGTTGTCGAAGTAAGCGCCGACACCGTCAAAGTAGGGGAATGTGACGCCAAGGGCGAAGTGACCCGGACCCATGACATCGCGTCTGCATTCACCATGTTTATTCCAGCCTTCAAGGGTATCCCGCCCGTGGCTGCAGTTGAGGGCCTGACCAATCCACGAGGCTTTGTACTGATAGATGAGTTCCAGCGCAATCCCACTTACCCGAATATTTATGCTGCAGGTGTTGGTGTTGCCATACCACCTGTTGAGCAGACGCCGGTGCCTACGGGCGCACCCAAGACCGGCTATATGATCGAGTCCATGGTAACCGCCATCGTGCACAATATTGAGGAAGACCTCGCCGGCAAACCGCTATCAAATCGCGCTACCTGGAACGCTATTTGCCTGGCTGACCTGGGTGATGACGGCGTTGCATTTGTTGCCCTGCCCCAGATACCGCCGCGTAACGTCACATGGGCGAAACAGGGCAAATGGGTCCATCTGGCAAAAATTGGTTTCGAAAAATACTTCATGCGCAAGATGAGAACCGGCAGCACCGAACCCATCTATGAAAAGTACATTCTCAAGGCCCTGGGTATCGTACGACTCAAAGATGGATTTAATGAGACAGAACCAAAATAGCCACAGGATATTGAGTGCGGGCCCGCTGCCATTTTAATGCCCTGGCAGCACCCGCTTCCGACCCAACGTTTAGCCTGAACGCAAACATCATGCAACCATCACAGACTAAGCGCAGGCGTCTGGTGCAGATATTGCGGGTGCTCCAGTTGGGACAGCATGAATTCGGCGACGTCTGCCCGGGGTAGCTTCAACGCGAGTTCCCCCTCATCCATCATGCTGCCGTGCTTGTAACAACCTGTGGCGGGTTCGTCGGTAAAGGCTGCAGGACGCACGATAGTCCAGTCGAGCCCCGATTCCCGAACAATCAACTCCTGCCGCTCATGATCTACCATTGCACGCCGCAGCAGTATCCCAAACATCAGGTATTTCCAGAAGAAGTTCAAATAGCGCCGACTATTACCTGCGCCAAGTGTCGACAGCACGATAAGCCTCGACACGCCGGCGCACTTCATCGCCTCAATGACGTTCCGAGTGCCAGTCTCACGCACCCGACCCTTCATGCCCGCACCAAGCGCAATTATCACCGCGTCTTGCCCCTCAATGGCGGCGTTTACAGCCTGTTGATCAAAAACATCACCCGCAACCTTCTTCAGCTGCGAACCTGACAAAGTCAGTCGGTCAGGATGTCGCGCAAAAGCAGTAATCTCATGGTTATGGTCATGGTCATGGTCGATTGCATTTTTAACAATGTGCTGGCCAAGTGAACCGGTAGCACCAAAAACGATAACTTTCATTCCAATCTCTCCCTATTAATTTGACACCGTGTAAACTTTACACAGGGCGAATAATACGGATAATTGACACCGTGTCAAATTATAAGTTGTCGCCATGTCAAAAAAATCAGAAGTTACCAAAGACCGCATTCTCACCACGACGCTTGCGCTCCTGGAAAGCGGCCGGGTTACTGATGTCCGCATGGCTGATATTGCGCGTGCCGCCGGCATCACCAGGCAGGCGCTATACCTGTACTTTCCGACAAGAGCAGACTTGCTGGTTGCAACAACCCTGTATGTGGATGAAATCAACAACATTGAAAGCAGGCTGCTCGCCAGTCGAACAGCAAACAGCGGCATCGAAAGACTGGAGTTGTTCATTGAGGCCTGGGGTAATTACATCCCGATGATTCATGGCATCAGCAGAGCGCTGATTGCTGTTTATGACTCGGACCAGGGTGCCGCAGAAGCCTGGGATGGTCGAATGGCTGCAGTGAAAGATGGTTGCGCAGCAGCAGTAAAAATGCTCAAGGCTGATGGCATGTTGACCACTGAATTCACCCGGATCGAGGCTGCCGAGATCCTGCTCGGACTGCTATCTGTCGAGAACTGGGAACGGTGGACTGTAACCTGTGGCTGGTCTCAAAGCCGGTATCTAAAACTGACAACGCGAGTGGCGCGAAAGGTGTTGGTTGAAGAACCAGACTAGACAGCCAAACGCAAATTCAGGGCTTCCATCAATCTGATCTGCCTAGGTCCTGAGCCTGTCAAGCCCGATGGTCCCTGACTAACATCGGTCCCTGTACGGTAAGCTCTGTACGGGAATATGCTTTTTTTTGGATAGCTGTCGCTAACATTGTTGATCCACGTCGACTCAATAGTCACCTTGTTGTGGCTAAATCCACTCTTTCGTTATCGAGAGCGAGGTTTCATCGCGTGCCTGAAGAACCTACATGGTTTAACCAACCCATAGAGAGTTGTTTCGCTGCGTTGGAATCAGGCAAAGACGGGCTGTCAGACACCCAGGCGGATAAACGGCGACAAACTTTTGGCTTAAATGAACTACCAGTACACGAACCCAGTGCCTGGCTGCGCCTGCTGCGCCAATTCAACAATTCCCTGGTCTTTATCCTGCTTGCTGCTGCGCTGGTCACAGGCCTGTTAACCACAATGGGCGAAGACATGCTGGCGGACACCATCGTCATTCTGGCGGTCGTCGTACTCAACGCTGTCCTCGGGTTCTTGCAGGAGGGCAAGGCTGAGAGCGCACTGGCCGCGCTGAAAAAGATGATGACAACCCGTTCGGCTGTAAAGCGGGACGGGCAAGAACAATTGATTGAAGCCAGTATGCTCGTGCCAGGGGATGTGGTAATTCTCCGATCAGGCGACCGCATCCCGGCCGACCTGCGCCTGATCGACGCGCAGGAACTGACAGTAAACGAATCCGCCTTGACGGGTGAGTCTCTACCCGTGGCAAAGCAGGCAGAAGCGCTCGAACAAAATCGGGCCGCACTCGCAGATCAACGTTGTATGGCGTTCTCCGGTACTTTTGTCACCGGTGGGTCGGCAACCGCACTGGTGGTTGCAACCGGACTGCACACCGAGTTCGGCAAAATTGCCGCCCTCATGCAGCAGATGGAAAACAAACTCACACCTCTGCAACAGAAAATCGGGGACTTTACGTCTCGCCTCATTCGCATCATCCTGATTATTGGCGTCGTCAATTTTCTGATGGGTTGGCTGCTGGGCTATAGCTGGGTTTACAGTTTCCTTGCGTCGGTTTCGCTGGTCGTGGCCGCAATACCAGAAATGCTGCCGATGATCGTGACTGCAATACTGGCACTTGGGGCGACACGCATGGCCGAGCGGAATGCGTTGATACGTCGACTCCCCGCCGCCGAAACACTGGGTTGCACCACCGTGATCTGCTCTGACAAGACCGGCACCCTGACGCGCAACGAAATGATGGTGACCCGCCTCTGGGCTGCCGGCGAAAGTGTGCAGGTCAACGGTAAAGGCTATGAAACAGCCGGCTCCTTCGAAATTGATGGCACAACAGTGTCCCCTGTCGATCACCCGCTACTGACTGCACTGCTAACCACGGGAACACTTTGCAACGATGCGCTGATTCGCAATCAGTCCGGGAGTGCCAGCATTATCGGCGACCCGACAGAGGGCGCGCTCAAAGTCTCCGCGGCCAGGGCAGGCTGCACCGCAGCAGCACAACGGATCGCGGCGATACCGTTTGATTCCGGCAACATGTTTATGGCGACCCTGGATGAGATGCCATCCGGTCAACGCTTTATTCACTTCAAAGGTGCGCCGGAGCAGATCCTTTCACACTGCAGCGCGGCGCTTGATGCTAACGGTGAAGTGACGGCACTGGACGCAGAGAACATTCTTATTGCGGCTCACCGAATGGCCGGCGAGGCACTACGTGTGCTCGCAATGGCGCGGGTCGAAGTCGATATAAGCAAGAGTGATCTGGCGCTTGCCGATCTGCAGGGCCTTCAGTTTATTGGTCTTCAGGGAATGATGGATCCACCCCGAAGCGAGGCTATCACCGCGATCGCACAGTGCGGCCAGGCAGGTATCCGCACAGTCATGATTACCGGCGATCATGTCGAAACCGCCAAAGCAATCGCAGGGCACATGGGTATTGGCGTATTTGATTCCGCCAGCGCCATCTCCGGCATGGAACTCGAGCATCTTGATGAAGAAGCGCTACGGCAGAAGGTTGAAACCGTTTCTGTATTTGCGCGCGTAGCGCCAGCCGATAAATTACGAATCGCCCAAGCATTACAGGCAAATGGACATGTTATTGCCATGACAGGTGATGGTGTTAATGATGCACCCGCACTGAAAGCGGCAGATATCGGTATTGCCATGGGGATTAATGGCACAGAGGTCACCAAGGAAGCCGCTGACATGATCCTGGTGGATGACAACTTCGCAACAATAGTCGGCGCAGTTGAAGAAGGGCGACACGCCTGGAACAACCTCGAGAAGGCCATTCTCTACACATTACCTACCAATGCCGGTCAGGCACTGCTGGTGATGGGCGCCATCTTTCTCGCCAGTTTTGTGCCGCTCTTTGCGCTCAGCCTGCCGCTGGAACCTATCCAGATCTTATGGATCAACCTGTTCGACTCGGTATTTCTCACCATGCCGCTGATGATGGAAGCCAAAGAAAAAGATCTCCTGCTGGCACCGCCAAGAGCCCCGGACGAGAAACTGGCAAGCCCGCTTCTGCTGCAGCGATGCCTGCTGATTGGTGCCACCATCGCACTGTGTGGTTTTGCAGTCTTTTATCGTTTTGGCGTTGATGGTGTAACTGGCAATCAAATCACTGATGACCTTGTCATTCGGCAGGCGCAAACAGCCGCATTCTGGGCAGTGCTGCTGGTTCACTTCGGCTTTGTGATCAGCGCGCGCTCAGTGTACAAGTCGGCGTTCACGTTCAGTCCGTTCACCAATACGTGGCTATTACTGGGTATTCTCGTCAGTTTTCTTGCTCGCCTGGCGCCCACCTTTTCACCAACCATTGGCCCGCTGTTCCGCACTGTTCCATTCCCTGCCGACTGGTGGTGGTGGATTGTGCCCTGCCTGTTACCAGGGTTTCTCGTACTCGAAGTTGACAAGTGGTTCAGACGTCGAAGCATGGCCAGCAACCACCCGGTCTGAGCCATCTTGCCAGGATAATTCGTGGCGGCTGTCATGTAAGGCTCGCATGGACGGCGGTCATGGACATCCATTCACCCCTGCTGCCGAGGCACAATATTGACGGAGAACCTAAAAGTGACGGGAAACATTAAAACAGCTTGCCACTGTCGGATTTTTTTACAATAATGCTGGCTGGACTAGTACCATGCCTCCCAAACGAGGCACAACATAAACGGATGCTACACCCGACATTGTCGGGCGATTGTGTCCAACAAGTTGCCGGATCGACCATGACCAGACTGACTACACTGCTTGCCCTGACCACCCTCTTGCTGAGTGCAAACGCGAGTGCAAACAACATCATCACGTTTGAAGGGTTTTCAAAAGGCACCATCATAGACAACGAATACAGCGTGTCCGATGGGGTTACCATCAGAGGTGTGAACGTCGATCAAGGCGCAAACAATATCGCTGTCATCTTCGACTCAAACGCCGCAAACACCGCAGACCCTGATCTTGAAGCACCTTTCTATAACACCAACGGCCAGAACCTTGGTGTGGCAAACCCCGGCAATATCCTGATTATTCACGAACATCCCAACGAGTGTAACGGGATCACCTGCGGTAATGATCCTGACGATGAAGGTTCACGACCAGCTGGCTACTTCGACATTATTTTTGATGCCCCGGTCACACTGAACAGCATCGACTTCTTTGACGTTGAATATGGCGAAAACGGTAATAGCAGCAGAAACGAGATTACAGTATCAGGCACAGGGACTTACGATACGTTCCATACCCCTGCTACTGGCGGTGATAACACCTGGGCACGCCTGAATTTCAATCTTCTGGGCGTAACCTCTCTCAAGATCAAGCTACATGGCTCCGGTGCCATCGATAACATTGATTTTGCCTATACTGAAGTGCCGGCGCCCGGGACGATCGCTTTGCTCGCGCTGGGGCTCCTTGCACTGTTTAGCCGTCAGACTCGCCGAGAAACTGGTTACGCTGCAGTTTGATGATCAATTGGTGTTGCCCGTAATTTCTTGATAAAGACTGCGGGCAGCATCCATGTTCTCGAAGTCCACGCCCGATCGTAACAGCGCCAGCAACTCTCTTTCAGCCGCCTTCGATTGCCCATTGCGATGCAGGGCAACTGCATAGTGATAACGGATCTCCGGGATATTTGCAGATCGGGCGAGCGCGTTTCTCAATATCGTTACACCCAGACCGGTTTCTCCCCGGTTCACCAGAATCCAGCCAAGTGTGTCCATGATCGCGTAGTTCTCCGGTGCCAGATCGTATGCCTTTTGGGCAAAGTCACGCGCACGCTGATCACCCGACTCAAAGTAAACTAGCGCCAGGTTGTTCAATACCACGGGATCATTGGGTTGATTCTCAAGCAGCGATTCGTTGAGCGCAATCGCCTGCACTGTCTTGCCTACATCCGCATAACCTGCAGCCAGAGCCCTTAAGATCACATAGTTAGCCGCTGGTTGGCGCCGGACCAGATCTTCCAGGAAAGAAACCGCATCATCCAAACCCGTCTGCTGGCGCTTCAGCAAATAGGCATTCAGAACCAGTTCCAGCGTGGTGCCGGATTTCTCCAGACCATCAAGATATGCCTCAAGCGCCGGTCCAGACCTGTTCATATCTCGAAGTGCATCACCTTTGAGACGATATCCAATCGGCTGGTGAGGTGCGCGTGACACAAGCTGCTCAGCCAATTCAAGTGCCTGTTCATAAGCACCTTCAGCGAGAAAAATTTCCGTCTGTACGATGGTGATTGCCAGAGTGTTTGGATCTAACGCCTGTGCCTGCGCGAGGCTCAGTTGCGCATCTGCTTTTTGACCAATCTCATACTGATCACGGGCAATCTGAATGAGGGCCTGAACTGAACCTTCGGCAATCGCCTGGTCTCGCATGTTGTTGTAGATTTGCCGGGCACGATCGACGTTGTCACTTTGTCTGTTAAACACCGCATCCAGCGCCATCACCTTAAGATTCGATGGGTGCTGAAGCTTGAGTTCAGACAAGGCATCCCGTGCATCCTGCTCGCGCTTGTCCTGCGAAAGGAGGTTAATCAGCCGGATATGATCTGCGACTTCCGACTTCACCTTAAGTGCATCTGCCAGGTAACGGGCCGATTCCATTCTGTCCCCCCTCGACTCGGCTATAGAAGCGAGCGCAAGCATCGACTGGCGATGGGAACGGTCCCTCGCGAGCACAGCCTTGAGTTCTTTCTCCGCACGCGCGACATCGCCCGACTGACGGTAAATCACCGCGATGTTGAATGCCGCTACTGTGGAGTCCGGCGCAGTAGCGAGTGCCCGGTCAAACGCCACCCTGGCCTGAGCCAAGTCCCCCTGACCAATGAGCGCCTTGCCGCGAGCAATATCGGCAGCAGGCGGCACGCCAAAATCAGGTTCTGCGGCCAGTTCAATCACGCGGTTGAATTCACCGAGGGCCAGGAGCAGATCGACGAGAGTCGCATTAACTGCAGGGTCCGCTCCGGTTCGACGCAGTTGCTCCAGGTCGCGAAGTGCGGTTCCATAATCATTGAGGTTCGCATTTACCCGGGCTCGCTTCAAACGAACACCGCGATTATCAGGCCAGGCTGCAGACAACTCATCGAGCAATGGCAGGGCAGAGGAATAGTCTTTTTGGGCAATGTAGACATCAGCCAGAAGCGATTTGAATTCTGGCAGGTCAGCATGAAAGCGAGCCGCTGTGTTAAGCGACCTCAGCGCCGTCTCTGCCCGCTGCAACCGCAGTTGAGCATCAACCAGCAGGCGCAGCCCATTCAGGTCATCCGGCACCAGTTCAAGGTATTGAGCAAACAACGCCGCTGCCTCGGACGGATGATCAGCGAGCGATTGAATGCTGCCAACAACAAAAAGACCATAAGGATCCTCCTGCAACTTGCCATAGTCCAGTTGCCTGATGACATTGTTAGCTTCGATTACCGCTGCATCAAATTGAGCAAAATCTTCCTGCAACCGCGCGATGGTCAGCTGCAGCAAGAGCGCACGCAGGTCTTCCGGGTACCAACTGCGTATCTTCGTCACCAACTCAAGCGCACCCGCGAGGTTGCCTTGTTGTAGCAACAAATCAGCAGCAGCGCCCAGGGCAAGACGATGGTCGGACTTCAACCGAATAGCATGATTGTAATGTTCCAGAGCCCTGTCAAAGTTCATCTCGAGCCTGGCAAGTTCACCTCGCAACAGCCAATAGTCTGGTACGTACTCACCTGAATCATTGATGAAATCCAGGTGCTCTCCCGCAATGGACGTTTCACCACGAATAATGGCAAGTCGGGCAGATTCCAGCCTAACTGGTACCAGGGTCCCGTCTTCATCCAATGCGTCTGCAAGGAGTTCCGCTGCCTTATCAAACTGGCGTAACCCAACATAAGCCCGCGCATGATAAGCCTGCAGCCGCGCCCTGAGTTCAGGCGACCTGCCTGTCAGGGGCAGGTCCGCGATCAGTGCCTCATACTGTTCTCCCGCGATCAGTGCTTCGGCCAGGGGCTCCATCACAAGACCGGGGTCGGCACCCTGGCTCAACACAGACCTCAGGTACTGTTCTGCCATGCGGGGAGCGCGCGCTTCGCTGTAGATTTCTGCCAGCAGGATGTAGGCAGACAGATTTTTTTCGTCCGCATTGATGGCATTTTTTAACTGAATAATTGCCGCAGCCTGTTCTCCCCGCTCCAGCCGCTGTAGCGCATCTTCGTAGAAAGCACCCGAGTTCTGCAGGTGCTGATTAATCCCTGAACTGTCCTCATTCGGTAGCTCGACCAGACCGAGGTACGATCTTGCAAGCAGGTACCAGGCGCCTATATCCGTTGGCTGCTCTTTGATAGTTCGCTTGACAGACTCAACAGTTGGTCGTTGTTGTTCATCAGCACCTGTCACAACAGGCGATGTGATGGCCAACAGAAACAACACTAGAGTAAGACGCATGCCGCAGATCCGATGAAGTACCAGATCCAGTCTAACATCTGGGAAAAAAAAGCCATGCCGACATCTCCGATGTGACGCGGCAGAGCATCAGCGCCAGACTGACGGAGCTTCGGCCAGCAATCGATCGGGATCAACATGTCGCAACTGGTGAAGCGTGCGATAAATCCAGGTTTCAACCAGGTCATTGCCACGCCCTTCCAGCAGCAGCATATCCTGGAACAGGGCAGGCACGGTACGCTGCAGAACGCCGAGCAGCCCTATCTGGTAATCCCACTGCACCGCAGCCAGCGATGTGTTAACGCCAGCCCGACCAAGTTCTGCATGGTAGTGCTCGATCAGCGCTGTGGTTTCTGTCTCATCTGCATCTTCGCCAATGGCGGCGCTCAAAAAATAACCCAGATCGGTCGCGCCTGCGCCGATACCCAGTGTCTGCCAATCAAACAGCACCACGTCATTTGTCGCATCATCAAAACACAGGTTATCCAGCCGAAAATCACCGTGCAGCAAGGTTGCGGGCCGCTTCAGCAGGACATCGACCATCTCGAAGTAATGCTCGCGCAGCCATTCCAGCAAAGCCAGTTGGTCTGGCGTGAGCCATGTATTGGCTGCCTTGAACGGTTCGATGGTCTGCAGGAACATCATCTGGGAGGGTTTTGCAGCGAGTTCCAGCGGAATCAACCACGGGTAATGTGCAAGCGCTGCTGCGTCATCCCAGAACTGCCCGTGTAGTTGTGCCATAACCGATAGCGCACGCCGGGCATCGTCCATGGAACAACCAGCCACCTGGTCACCCACACGCAGACCATCCAGGTTCTCAATCATCAACACATATCGCGCCACTTTTTTGCTGTTAATCCAGTTCATCAGCGGCAATAACATGCGAATCAGCCAGAGCGGCATCTTGTGCATCAAACGAAGATCTTTCAGCGCCTTAGCCGGGTCGGTCATCACTTCCATACTGCTGAAGTAGTGTCTGGGCGTGCGGATGTTGAGCGTGTGCCCAAGCTCCTGGTAAAAGCGGATCTCACGCTCGTAGACACCGAGCGTCTGCCCTATATCGCGATTTTTCAGTGCTGTCGGAATCTTGAGTATCAGCGACTGCGGCGCATCAGTGCTTTCGTCCGAAAGCGTGAGCTGCACCTTGGCAACTTCACCCAAAAAGCCCGCCCCCTCACCAATCACGCGCGACTCAAAGCTAACGATTTCCCCCTGCTGCAGCAGCCCAACCTCGCGGAAAGCGTTTGTCAGATAATCCGCTGTTACCTCGGCCAGTGAAAAAGGAATAAATGGGGTCATGTCAGTCATCGGAACAATTTACCCGAATAATCGACCAATAATAAGCATGATGCCAGGCAAGATTTTGTGTCGGCAGTTGGTACAACTCACCCAACAGACCAAGACCGGCAACCAGGATACCGAGCGTACCAATGGCGTGCCCAGCTACAAACCGCTGGGCAGAGCGGAGCGCCGTCATCGGCGCCGCCAACCTCGCAACCTGCCGCGTATGAAAAACCGCCGCGCGCGGAAATTGCACCGCTATCAGCGCAAGTACCAGCCCCACCAACTCGAGCGGGAAGATTACATACTGCAGCGCTCTCGCCACGTCCTGGTCAACCGTCCTGGTCAACAACCGAATCCAAGCATCAAACCCTGGCTGCGGCTCATCTAGGACGTCATGAGCCCGTGTAACTTGCGGTAAGCCAGATCACCATGCGCCGCAGTAAAAGAACGACCCTGCTCATCCATTCGAGCAAGTGCCTGCTTTACCCGCGCCTCATCAACACTGCCCGCCATATTATGGATATAGCCCGCCGTCATGGCAGCAGTGGCCAGCGTATTCATCGAGGCTGAATCATGTGCATCAACCGCAACCTGGCCGAGGTGAACCGGCAGACCAATGGCAACAAAAAACGCCATGACCCGTTCCAGTTCAGCAGCACGATCTTCCATGACAAGTTGCGTCAGGGTGCCAATGGCCACCATTTCACCATGCAGGTAGTTGTGCTCAACCTGTGGCAGAAATGTCAGCGCCTGGGCAACGCTGTGCGCTGCCGCAAGCCCGCCACTTTCAAACCCCAGGCCGGACAAAAGGGTATTTGCTTCGACCACGTCTTCCAGTGCCGGGTTCACCATCGACCTTGCAACCGCTGCGGCTGCTGCGACGCCACTGGCAAACAGTGTTTTTGCACACACCTCACCAATTGCCGTCGCTGCAAGCGTTGGCCTTGTACCCAGCGTATTGACACCAGTTGCCTTCGCCAGACACGCCTGGGCTTCATACCAGGTGGCCATGGCATCCCCCATACCTGCAACCAGGAACCTTTCCGGCGCCTCGGCAACTATGCCTGTGTCTACCACAACAATACTCGGGTTGTCGGGATAGAACTCCGCACCTGCGGTGACCCCCTGGGGGGTATAAAGCACCGACAATGCCGAGCAAGGGGCATCGTTTGATGCGAGAGAAGGTGCGACGACAATGGGTACAGACAACCGGTAGGCGATGCCTTTACCCGCATCCATACACTTGCCACCACCCACCGCAATCAGGCAGTCAATACCCTCCCCCGCCAACAGCGCCACTTGACGCTCAATTTCTTCGAGCGAACATTCGCCGCCAAAACTCGCAATGGCGTGGTCTATCCCGGCAGCAGAAATGCTCGCAAGCAGCCGCGCGCCTTCATGCGTTTGGCTGCGCCGCGTCAGCAGCACGCCCACTTTCCCGGCATTCAGCAGGCCAAGGTACTTACCCATACCATCCAGGGCACCCGCCCCCTGAATGTAGCGCTGCGGTGCAACAAACACACGTGGCGCGGGGCGATTTTCGCCTTTTGATGGCAGGAACACGCCATGCGGGAAATAGGGTTTACGGGTTTCCATAACACTGCCCTGAAAGACTGATTGATAACACGTTGCAGGAATGACGGGCCATAGTAAAGTGCCAGCGGATTGCCCGGCCCGGATCAATCCAGCGTGATAACAACCAGCCTGCCGTTAAACCAGTCAGGCAACCATGCTGGTGCTTTTGGGCGCAACCGACTGAATACATCACGCGTGTAAGCCGGCTTATCCAGCACCACTACCGCACGACCAACAAGGATTTCGCCACGTATCAGCAGGGAAACTGCCGCGCCTTCACCCTTAAACGCTCTCCACCAGGGACCATCAGCGCCCACAAAGACGAGGTTGCCTTCCCTGAGATTATTGACCGGTAACTGCTTCCCATCCGGTAGCGTCAACAGCATCACCCGTCCCGCCTGCTCGCCGTCCGGGAACGTCTTCAATGCTTCGATGACCCGGGCGTTAACAACAAGTTGGTAATAGAGCGTTGCACCGATACCCGCCACCATCAGGCAAACAACACCGGCAACAACCCACTTCACTTTAGCCAATTTCACGATTTTTCCGCCCCGCTTGATTGCTGAAACAATGCTAACGTGCTTTTAGTCATTTGACACAGACACCAACAAATACGATGCCAGCAGGCTGAATGAAACGCGCGGTCGCAAAATCATCGGGAGATGAGCATTGACCGGCAGCGTCTTTTTCGCAATATTCGCACTGACCGGTGTAGTCTTGGTAAAAACGGATAACGGAAGAACAATGGCACGCAAATATTTTGGCACCGATGGTATTCGTGGGCTGGTGAACAGCGGCTACATGACCCCGGATATCGCCATGCGCATGGGCATGGCCGCGGGCAAGCACTTTACCCGGGGCGAACACGTTCACAGGGTAGTGATTGGCAAGGATACGCGGCGTTCAGGCTACATGTTCGAGGCAGCGCTGACGGCCGGCTTTGTGGCCAGCGGTATGGACGTCATGCTGGTTGGCCCCATGCCCACACCCGGGATTGCCATGCTGGTCAAATCCCTGCGAGCCGATCTGGGCGTCATGATTTCCGCCTCCCACAACCCTTTTCACGACAACGGCATCAAGTTCTTTGGGCCCGATGGCTACAAACTAAGTGACGATATCGAAGCAGAAATTGAATCTCTGATGGATGGCGACCTGTCGGACTGCTGGGCCGCCGCTGACAAGACCGGGCAAAGACGACTGCTGGAAGACGCGACCGGCCGCTATATCGAGGTCGCAAAATCAACCGTGCCCCCAGGATTCACACTTGACGGTCTCAAAGTGGTCATCGACTGCGCCCACGGCGCGGCATATCGCGTGGCGCCGCCGGTATTATGGGAACTGGGTGCCGAGTCCATATCAATGGGCGTCAGTCCCAACGGTTACAACATTAACGACGGCGTTGGTTCTACCGCACCCGAGGCCATGTGCGAGCGCGTGGTCAAGGAAGGTGCTGACATCGGCATTGCGCTGGATGGCGATGCTGACCGTCTGATTCTCTGTGACGAGCACGGCAAGATTATTGATGGCGACCAGATCATGTCACTGATTGCCCGTAGCTGGCACAAGAGAGACCTGCTGCGCGGCGGAGGGCTCGTGGCAACAGTGATGTCGAATATGGGGCTGGAGCGGATTCTGGCTAAAGACGGGCTGAAGCTGGAAAGGACCCAGGTTGGGGATCGCTACGTGGTCGAACGGATGCGAGCCGGTGGGTTTAACGTTGGCGGCGAACAAAGCGGCCACCTGATCCTCTCAGACTATGCCACCACCGGCGACGGACTCATCGCGGCACTGCAGGTACTGGTCGAACTGGTCCAAAGCGGCATCACAACCTCCGAAGCCTGCAACCAGTTTGAGCCCATGCCACAAATTCTCAAAAGTGCACACTACTCGGGCACAGCGCCCCTGGAGCGTGACAACGTGAAGCGAGCGCTGGCAGCTGGCGAACAGTTGCTTAGCAAGACCGGGCGTATTGTGGTTCGCGCTTCAGGCACTGAACCCGTCATTCGTGTCATGGCCGAAGGTGAGGACGCCGAGCAGGTTGAATCGATCGTGGACAGCATCAAGGCGGAGATTGAAAAAGCGGCCTGAGCCTGTGCTGCAATCAAGCTGATGAGTAGAGGGAGAACAATCGATGTCTGAACAATTGATATCTGAACAGTTAATATCTGAACAATTGAAGCCAGTCGAATCTGCCGATCAACGCGCACTTGGTCGAACGCTTGGCAAAATTGATGCACTTGGTCTCAGCGCTAATCTGCTTGAACTCGAGACCCAGGGTTACACAACCATCAAAGGGGTTCTCTCTGAAGACAGAATTCAACGCGCCCGGGAAGCGATCCTTGATCGCGTGGCAAAGAACACAGGCAAGCGCATCGACCTGAACACCGCCACCGAAGCCGATTTCAAGGGCATGAATTACCTGCACTACATGCTGTACGACAATGCGGTGTTTGAAGAGATCCTGCTGGAAGAAAAGCCACTCGCGCTGGTCAGCTACCTGCTGGGCGAAAGCTGTGTCCTTTCAAGCATGGGATGTCACTTCAAGGGTCCCGGGGAAAACGGTGTGCTGCCACTGCACAGCGACAATGCCGGTCCTACCCCTTTCCCGGCCTATTCACTGGTGTCAAACGTCAACTATGCATTGACGCCCTATAGCCGCGAGGCGGGTGCCCTGGCCATAGTCCCTGGCAGCCACCGCATGGGTAGAAGACCAACAGCCACAGAGATGTCACTGAGCGGCGACGCCTGCAATCGATCCGCTGTTTCAATGGACCTGTCACCTGGCGATTGTGTCGTCTGGCACGGCAATACCTGGCACGGCTCTTTTGCACGCCAGATTCCCGGCATTCGCATGAACCTTGCGGTTTACTTTGCGCGG
The DNA here is from genome assembly GCA_964351065.1 of uncultured Pseudomonadales bacterium. Lineage (GTDB taxonomy): Bacteria > Pseudomonadota > Gammaproteobacteria > Pseudomonadales > Azotimanducaceae > JANQJA01. The sequence goes on along the minus strand of CAYGNA010000019.1, from coordinate 4,692 downwards.
CCGTCGGTCGTGACCCAGGAGCGACACCGCGACTCAGTTCCCGCGGAGGTCCTGCAACGTCATTCCAACAACGAACGATTCAAGTCCCTGCTGGCGGTCAACCAGCCGTATGGCTGGCAGAACGAGGGACCAGACTACGCACTGATGGCAAAAATGCCACGTGGGCTTTACGACTAGATTCGACCAGGACCTGATTTTAAAAGAGCCTGGTTTTAACAGAGCCTGGTTTTAACAAAATTAGCCCGGCAGCACCTGGCATCGTTTCATCAATCGCCTGGCGCTCTCGTCAAAGTCCAATCGGCGGTGCAGCACCGCCCGATTATCCCAGATGATGACATCACCTACTTGCCACACCTGCTCCCAGGTGTTCTGCGGTAATGCCGCGTAGGTCCAGATTTCATCCAGCAGCGCCTCACTGTCTTGCAGTGAAAGCCCGGGGATGTAGGCATAGTCGCGCCGGCCAAGGAACAGCGCGTCCCGGCCACTGACCGGATGGCGGCGAACGATGGGATGAACCGCACCCTCAACTTCACGCGGATCTGGTAATTCGTGATAACCCCGCCGTAGTTCACCGACACTATTGTGCGAAGCGTCGTGCTTGATTGAGAGATCGCGGATGCGCGCCCGCAGTTGGCCGGGCATCGCTTCCAGCGCAGCATACTGGTTTGCAAACATGGTATTGCCGCCCGTCGACGGCACTTCAACCGCATACAAAATACTGGCAGGTGGAATCACTTCCTTGTACGTCATGTCTGAATGCCAGGCGGCCTCTTTGTTACCCAACCCGCCAATGGGGCGACCATCCACCTTGATGTTGGAGATCATCGTGATATAGCGGTTTTTGATTTTTGCTTTTTCCGCCTCCGCTATTTTGCCAAACGGTACTTCTTCAAGCGGGCCAAACCTGGCACTGAACGCCTGGAAGCTGTCGTCATTGAGAGACTGCCCACGGATGCGCAGCACCAGGTGATCTATCCACGCAGCATGGAGATGCGCAAAATCAGCCTCATCCATAGCAGCAAGATCCACATCGACAATGTCGGCGCCCAGGTTTTCACAGAGGGGATGTATTTGCATGGTTCAAACCATAGCGCCAACCAGGCTCCTTGCCAACCACTGACACAGTTGATCCACTAAAAACCGTTCAGCATGACAATATTGGCCTGGCTACTTGCGTACCTGTACGCCGCCAGTGCCTGGTATTCATCTGAGTCATACCACGCACGGGCACTGGCCGCATCCGGGAACTCAATCAACACGGTACGCGTGTAGGGCCACTCTCCCTCCAGGCTGACGGCTGCTTCATCAACAGCCAGCATCTTGCCATCGTACTTTGAGAATATCGCCATAAAACCTGCCTCATAGTTGGCATAGCCAGTTCGATCTTCAATGTTGATTTGAGCAATCAGGTAATGCGTCATGGTGAGCCTCCTTCAGTCAGCTATAGTCAGCTATTTCGCTCGATTGTAGCGATTTTTACCACAGCATGGAGGTTGCCCCACTAATCCAACCTTGGTGTTGGCTCATAGTTCTCGTTAGACTGCTGACTCAACGTAACGGGCTATATCGGGAGACAAGCCATGACCTACATCGAGAACGCCTGCCTGCTACTCGGACGCTTTTTGCTCGGAATCTACTTTATCCTGCCAGGTATTGGCAAAGTCGCTGACTTTGAGGGCACAAGCGCCTACATGGCTGACCACAACGTACCACTGATTCCAATAGTGCTGGTCATTACTATCATCCTCCAACTGGGCGCCGGTGCTGCGCTCATCGTGGGATTCCAGGGCAAGCTGGCTGCATTTCTGCTGGCGGGACTCACGATTGTCATCAGCATTTTCATGCACAATTTCTGGGAATATCCGGAAGGTATGGAGCGCAACCACGAGACCCAGAACTTCTTCAAGAACCTGGGTATCGCCGCAGGATTGATGATGGTTGCAGCGCTGGGAACCGGCAGGTTCAGCCTCGATAACCGACTCTCCAGTCGATAAACCCACAGGCGAGACAACCGCATGTGTGGTATCGCAGGTATCATCAACCTGGCAGGCGAGCCAGTTAACACAGACCATATCAGGCTGATGAACCAGGCACTGGCTCATCGCGGACCGGATGACGAGGGTTACTGCTTCATCGATCCGCTATCTGGTCGCCTGAACCACTTTGCCGGGCTTCACAGCAGCCCGGCCGCCCAGCGTGAACTCCCAGGTCTGGCGAACGATATCGGGCGGGCATCCATCGGCTTTGCCCATACCCGTTTTTCGATTGTTGACCTGAGCAATGGCGGCCACCAGCCATTGCAGGGCAGCCACGCTGACGATGTCATTACCTTCAATGGCGAAATCTACAATTATGTTGAAGTGCGGGCTGAGCTGGAGGCGGAGGGCGTAAGCTTTCGGACAAAGTCAGACACGGAAGTTTTTCTCGCTGCATACCGCCACTGGGGGTCTGCAGCACTGACACGACTTAATGGATTCTGGGCAGCTGCCATCTATGACAGTAAACAGAAACGTGTCGTGTTGCTGAGAGATCGTCTGGGCAAGAAACCACTGCTCTGGACCCGCGTCCAACACACTATCTATTTCGCATCAGAGATCAAGGCATTGCTGGCGATACCCGCGGTATTCGAGCGGCGTGAAGTTGATGAATGGGTGGCCTACCAATGGCTCGTCTATGGTCGCAAAAACCTGGACCACAGGACATTTTTTAGGAACATTTTTTCCCTCGCCCCGGCCAGCATGGCTGTCCTGTCACCAATCTGGAATGGTGAGATCGAATCCTGGTGGTCGCTGCCGCAAAATCGTGTCAGCGAAGATGATATTGGCATTGGTGAGGCAACCGCTGGTATAAGAATGCGCCTTGACGAGGCCGTTAGGCAAAGAGCTCGTGCTGATGTGCCGGTTGCGGTTGAACTGAGCGGCGGCATGGATTCCTCAGCAATTGCTGCCAGCGCTGCCTTGCAGGCAGACACGTCGCTCAGCAGCTATACCGTGCGCTTTGCAGACCCTGCCTTCGACGAATCCGGCTGGGCCAGACAGGTCGCAGCTCGCTCCAACCTGGACTATCGAGAGATAGCACCACCCACGGGCGACTTCTGGACCCATATCCGCAGCTTCACCCACCTGCAGGAAGAGCCCTACCACGCGCCCAATCTCTACACCAACCAGCTGATCTGGAGTCGTATGCGCGACGACGGCTACAAGGTTTCGCTGAACGGCAGCGGTGGCGATGAGACGTTTGCTGGCTATGCAAAATATTTTGCGCCAGCCCAACTTGAGCGGCTGGCGGCGCTCGACATGCCCGCTTTCTTCACGAACGCGCTCCACCATTCAGAAAGCAACAACAGGCTGCTGGCACTGTTCTCTCCACTGGCACGCCTGTGCTGGAACGAACTCGACGAGCATGTGCTGATACCACTCGGGCGTAAGCGAAGTGCCCTCAAACACCTTGGCCGGGAAAGTGGTGTACGCCCGGGGCGCGTGCTGACAGACACGCTTTACAGCGATATGACAAAAACGCAGATGCCCTATTGGCTCAGTTCTGGCGACAGGAACTATATGGGTATCCCGCTGGAGGTTCGCGCCCCACTGTTGGATTATCAGCTGGTTGAGTACGTGTTCAGCCTCCCAACAACCTACCTGTTTCGCGACGGCTGGCACAAATGGATTCTGCGCAAGGCATTCGAATCCCGGCTGCCCGCAGAAGTAGTCTGGCGCAAGAGCAAGCTTGGTTTCCCTTTTCCCTTTGCCGAGTTTGCACGGACGCACGACAAAATCTTTGAGCTGATTCTTGAACGCGGGAACAATCCCTGGATAGATCTTGGGCAGAAACACCTGATCAAATCCACCTGGCGCATCATGAGCTTTGTCATCTGGTACGAGTACTTTTTTAACCAGAATCTTGTACTGTTTGACGACATTGAAGTCATGGTGAAAGACATGGATTCGGGCATGGCCTTCTTACCCAGCTTTTTCTCCTCCTGCTAGCGCCCTGCGGCTCCCATGAGAGAACTTTCGTGATCGAACTAAGGCAGCAGGCAGTCAACAGCGCAAAATGGACCTCAACGTCTACTGTGGTGACTACCCTGCTGCAGTTGGGTCAATTTGTGATGCTGGCCAGACTGCTATCGCCAGACGCTTTTGGTCTCATGGCCATTCTGCTGGTGATTGTGGGTTTCGCGCAGATATTCTCTGACCTTGGTATTAGCGACGGCATTATCCACAAACAGCAAACGCCCCGCGCGGTGCTGTCAACCCTGTACTGGATAAATCTCGCCGCAGCGCTCGGCGTAGCGCTGCTGGTTGTGCTGGTCACGCCTTGGCTAACTGCTCTTTTTAGTGAACCGCGGCTTGCCCCCCTGACAGGCTGGATCGCTCTGTCGATCTTTGTAGGCGCACTGGGTCGCCAGTTCCAGATTGTGTTGCAGCGCGAACTGATGTTCCGCCACATAGCACTCGCGGAAATCGCCGGCGCAGTGCTGGGCATCAGCGTTGCAGTGATCGCTGCACTACAGACAGGTGGTGCAATTGCGCTGGTTTATGGTCACCTGGCGCTCACAGCAACACGTAGCCTGCTACTGATGGTAGTCGGCCGCGCGACCTGGCAGCCGCGCCTCGAATTCAGCCGGGAAGCCCTTGGCGACTACCTCAACTTTGGATTCTGGCAGGATAGCGAACAGGTGGTGAATGTGAT
>CAYGNA010000018.1:0-23371 GCA_964351065.1 uncultured Pseudomonadales bacterium | reverse complement strand
ATATCGCCATCGGCCTTGAGGTGGTCGGTGCCGGCAGGCGGCTTTGCATGACTGCGCTGACGCCCAAAGGGAATCGCATCATGGGCCTGTTTCAACAGTCCCGGGAGTCTGTCTTATGAGAGTCGTGACATTCGTTTTGCTGTTTGGGTTGTTCCTGCAAACCCCGGACGTCAGCGCTGGACATGCGTCGATTGAAGGTGTTCGGGTTCGTCCATCACCCGAACGCACCCGAATAGTATTTGACCTCAGTGAAGCGGTTGAGCATCGCGTCTTTTCGCTGGAGAATCCCGCGAGGTTGGTTATCGACATAGAAGACGCGAGCCTTCGTGCCGAAGTTGAGGATATTGTCCTGGACCAGACGCCGATTGCCCGTATGCGTGCCTCAAAGCGTGAAAGTACCGACCTGCGGGTTGTCCTTGACCTCAACGCATCGGTGAAACCCAGGTCTTTTATATTAAAACCTATCCTGCAGTATGGCGATCGGCTGGTTGTTGATCTTTACACCGAGGCCCAGCAGGCACCCCTGGTCCAGCGTGTGGATCGCGTCACCAGGCAGATGCGGGAAGTGGTTGTGGCGATTGATGCGGGCCATGGCGGCGATGACCCGGGCGCGGTTGGTCATGGCAATCTATATGAGAAGCACGTGACCCTCGCAATCGCAAAGGACCTGGCGCGACTGTTTGAGCGTGAGCCAGGCTACAAGCCACTGTTGGTTCGGGAGGGAGACTACTTCCTTGCCCTGCGGGAGCGAACGGAAATTGCCCGGGAAAACGAAGCAGATATTTTCCTCTCAATCCATGCTGATGCATTCCGGACTGCGGAGGCTCGAGGTGCATCGGTATATGCACTGTCGCAGCGAGGTGCAACCAGTGAAGCGGCGCGTTGGCTGGCCGAGAAAGAAAACCGGGCTGACCTCATTGGCGGTGCCGGGGGGGTTAGTCTTGGCGATAAGGACGATCTGCTGGCGGGAGTGCTGTTGGATCTGTCGATGACCGCGAGCCTCGCGGCCAGCCTTGAGATGGGACAGCACGTGCTCTCTGCCATTAAACCGGTTAACCGGCTCCACAAAAAGCAGGTAGAGCAGGCAGGGTTTGCCGTGCTCAAGTCACCGGACATACCCTCCCTGCTGATCGAGACGGGATACATTTCCAACCCCCAGGAAGCGGACAAGCTCAAGACCCGCACGCACCAGCAAGCGATGGCAAAGGCAGTCTTTTACGGCGTTAAGCGGTTCGTTGAGGAAAGCCCGCCAGCAGGCTCTTACATCGCCTGGAAGCGCCAGGGAGGGGATGACGTGGCCGAGTCGCACAAGGCGGTTCGTGGCGATACGCTGTCTGGTATCGCAGTAAAGTACAGGGTTGACGCTGAGGACATCAAGCGAGTCAACGGATTGCTGGGTGACACCATTCGCGTGGGGCAGGTCCTTAAAATTCCTACCAGTTAATGGCGCCCTGCAAGCAGCCGGCAGGCTTGTCAGTCAGGCTTGTCAGTATTGTAAGAAAAAACCGCCTGATTCCTGCTAACCTTCTGTTTTCACTTAATACGGCAGAGGCTGTAAACCAGGATGTCACAGCGAATCAGGCAACTCAGCACACGGTTGTCCAACCAGATTGCCGCCGGCGAAGTCATCGAGCGACCGTCCTCCCTGGTGAAGGAGTTACTCGAAAATAGCATTGATGCTGGCAGTGACCGCATCGACATTGCGCTTGAGAATGGTGGCGTCAAGCTCGTTCGCATCAGGGACAATGGCACCGGCATTCATCCTGACGACCTTGCACTGGCGCTATCACGGCACGCAACCAGCAAGATTGCCGCCATGGAGGATCTGGAAGGTGTCGCCACGCTGGGCTTCCGTGGTGAAGCGCTTGCCAGTATCGCCTCGGTATCAAGGCTCACATTATCCAGCAGCCAGACCGAGGATAACGCCGGATTCATGGTGTCAGTATCGGGTAATGACATGGCAGCGGACGTAAAGCCTGCACCTCACCCCCGGGGTACCACCGTTGAGGTGCGTGATCTTTTCTTCAACACGCCGGCGCGGCGAAAATTCCTGCGGACCGAGAAGACGGAGTTGCAGCGAATCGAAGACGTTGTGCGAAAAGTCAGTCTCAGTCATCCCTATGTTGCGCTCAGTCTTCACCACAACGGCAAACAGCTGAGGCACTACCCGCCAACGCATACGCGGGAAGATGAAACGCGGCGAGTTGGCAGCGTTTTTGGCAGCGAGTTTGTCGATAATGCGATCTATATCGATGAAGAGCGTGAAGGGCTGGCGCTCTACGGGTGGGTTGGCCTGCCTACCTGGTCGCGTAGTCAGGCCGACCAGCAATTCTTCTTCGTAAACGGCCGGATGATTCGGGACAAGCTTGTGACCCATGCGGTCAGGCAGGCTTACCAGGATGTGATGTACCATGGCCGCAATCCGGTTTACGCTCTTTTTCTTAACCTCGATCCGCGTCTGGTAGATGTTAATGTTCATCCAACCAAACATGAGGTGCGGTTCCGTGAGAGTCGGCAGATTCACGATTTCATTTTTCGTACGATTCATCGCTCTCTGGCGGATGTTCGTCCTGATGGCGACGTCACGCCATTGCCACAGCAGCCAGTGTTTGCTGCCGAAACTGCCGTGCCAACCCGTCAGCACAGCATCAGCTTCGGCGGTGGCGCACGGGGCTCCGGCAACATCTCGGAACAGGTGCGCCACTATGGCGATTTGCTGGCAGCAGCACCCATGCAGACTGGATTGCCAGCTACGGAGGACGAGGACGTTCCTCCGCTTGGCTACGCGCTTGCCCAGTTGCATGGTATTTACATACTGTCCCAGAATTCGGCGGGCCTGGTGATTGTTGACATGCATGCAGCGCATGAACGCATTACATATGAGCGCATGAAGCGCCAGGTTGATCAGGCGGGGCTACGTAGCCAACCTCTCCTGGTGCCCATTGCCGTGACCCTGAGTGATCGAGAGGCTGCTCTTGCTGAGGAGAATGCTGTGGAGCTTGCAGCGCTTGGGTTTGAACTGCAGCGGGTTTCTGACGAATCGATCATGGTGCGAGCCGTACCTTCCATGCTGTCACACTCCAACGTTGAACAACTGGTAAGGGATGTATTGTCAGACATCCTGGAGCTTGGCTCGAGCGCGCGTATTAACCAACATCGCGATGAGCTTTTGTCTACCATGGCGTGCCACGGGTCGGTTCGGGCGAATCGACGCTTGACCGTTCCTGAAATGAACGCCCTGCTGCGCGATATGGAAGAGACCGAAAGGAGTGGGCAGTGCAATCATGGCAGACCAACGTGGAGCACACTTTCTGTTGCAGAGTTGGATGGGTTATTCCTGCGAGGGCGCTAACTGATCGAGTGCATCGAGCACATCTCACAAAAAGAGACCGGGGTAGGCGGTTCCTGCTAACGTCTGCGTCTTTTGCCAGGCGATTGCCAGAGCCAGCAATCCGGCCCGGGATTCTGCTGCCTGGCGCCCGAACAGCCGGGTCAAAGTCCCATTCAGATGCAAATTTGGTACACCATCAGCAATGTGTCGATTTACAAGTCAGCGGGTTGGCAGGAAATGGTCAGCGCAATGTTTAGTTCCCGGACAGGCGCCAGCTAATGGATCCTTCTGACAACAAGCCGGTTGCTGTCTGCCTGCTGGGACCCACCGCGAGTGGCAAGACGGATCTGGCGCTTGAACTCGTCGAGCGATATCCATTCGAGATTATCAGCGTGGATTCCGCCATGGTGTACCGGGGCATGGATATCGGCACAGCCAAACCTGATGCGGCCACCCTTTCGCGTTATCCCCATCACCTCATCAATATCCGTGATCCCGCTGAGCCATATTCCGCGGCGATGTTCCGGTCTGATGCACTTGGTGTTATGGAGGACATCCTTGGCCGCGGCCGAATCCCGCTGCTGACGGGCGGCACCATGCTGTACGTGAAGGCCTTGCGAGACGGCCTGGCAGAATTGCCGGCAGCAAACCCTGTGGTTGGAGCGTCTATCAGCGACCTTGCCGAGCGTGAGGGTTGGCCTGCGGTCCATCGCAGGCTGGCCGAAGTGGATGCGGTGACAGCGGCGAGGTTGTCGGAAAACGACAGTAGCCGCCTGCAACGGGCGCTTGAGGTCTTTGAGATAAGTGGCAGCCCCATATCGGAGTTACAGGCGCGTGGGCAGTCAGCGTGCCCTTTTGCGCTTTTACAGCTCGCCATTGTGCCGCCGGACCGATCTGTTTTGCATGCGCGGATTGAGGCGCGTTTCCGGCGAATGATCAGTGCCGGATTGGTGGAAGAAGTGAGCCGGTTGCTTGAACGGGGCGATCTTCATGATTCACTACCATCGATTCGAGCTGTGGGTTATCGCCAGGTGTGGCAATACCTGACTGGGGAAATTGGCCAGCAGGACATGATTGACCGCGGCATCATTGCGACGCGCCAGCTTGCCAAACGTCAGTATACATGGCTACGCAGCTGGACTGATTTGCACATCATTGACCAGCCTGATATCAGTGCAGCCTTGAAAATTATCAAGTCCGGCAGCATATTAGGATAACCGGGCGCGGGACTGCGCCGTGGGTCAGGATTGTCGGCCTTTGAGCCAGCGCTGGCGCTATCCTGTTTTTTGTCGGCGGTGCCGACGTGCACTGGTGGCTTAGCCAGTCAAACACTAGGAGAGTAAAATGACAAAAGGGCAATCTCTACAAGACCCTTTCCTTAACGCGCTGCGCAAGGAGCGTATTCCGGTATCGATTTATCTTGTCAGCGGCATCAAGCTTCAGGGGCAAATCGAGTCTTTTGATCAATTTGTGATCCTGCTCCGGAATACGGTCAGCCAGATGATCTACAAGTCCGCGATTTCTACAGTTGTGCCCGCGCGGAACGTCAAGATTCCAACCTTTGGCGACGAAGACGCTGAAGAGCAGGAATAAACGCTCGCGGTTCGTGAGCAAGGGAACCTGATTGTTTTTTGAAAGACCGAAAGCAGGCACGCGTGCGCTGCTTGTCCAGGTGGAAGACGATAGTGCCCAGGAGCTCTGGGAACTGACAACATCAGCAGGCCTGTCTCCCGTTGGTACAGTGCGTGCGCGCAAACGTTTTCCCGATCCGGGCACCTTTGTCGGCTCGGGTAAGCTGCAGGAGATCCTGGCAGAAGCGGAAGAGACGAGCGCAGGCCTTGTCGTGTTTGACGCGGAACTTTCGCCGGCGCAGGAGCGTAACCTGGAAGTCGAGCTTGCGCGTCGCGTACTGTCGCGCACCGGGCTGATTCTGGAAATTTTTGCGTTACGCGCCCGAACCCACGAAGGGAAGCTGCAGGTTGAGCTGGCCCAGTTGGCTCACGCGTCAACACGCCTGGTGCGAGGCTGGACTCACCTGGACCGTCAACGAGGTGGCTCGGGACGTGGCCAGGGCGCAGCCATGGGTGTCGCCGGCGCTGGCGAGACACAGCTCGAGGCAGACCAGCGTATGCTTGGAGCTCGCATCAAACGGATTACCCAGCGACTTGCGCGCGTTCGCAAGCAGCGCGCCCAAAACAGGCGGGCCCGGCGGCGTGCTGAAGTCAGTACGATATCGCTGGTTGGATACACCAACGCGGGTAAGTCAACGCTCTTCAACCGAGTTTGTGAGGCAAATGTCCATGCGGCTGACCAGCTCTTTGCCACGCTCGATCCCACTTTACGACAGTTGGAATTACCGATTGTTGGACATGCGATTCTGACCGACACCGTGGGGTTCATTCGCCATCTGCCCCATGGGTTGGTTGATGCATTCAGGGCGACGCTTGAAGAGGTATCTGAAGCCCAACTGCTACTACATGTGGTGGATGCCGCGTCCCCGGAAAAAGCCGAGCATACGGAGCAGGTCAATATCGTGCTTGACGAAATCGGTGCGGAATCGGTCAAACAGTTGCTGGTTTATAACAAGATTGACCTCATCGAGGAGTCTCCACGCATTGATTACGATGAACAGGGGTTACCCTGGCGCGTCTGGGTTTCTGCAGAAAATGGCCAGGGGATGGCGCTGCTGCTGCAGGCAATTAGTGAACTCGTATCGAGTAACGTTGTCGAAACGACTCTTACGTTGGCGCCGCATCAGGGTGCCGTGCGGGCTGAGCTTTTTGCGCTGGGTGCTGTACTGGGTGAGAACACCGGTGACGATGGCTCAATCTCGATGCATCTGCGCATAGAACAGCATCAGCTTGATCGAATAGTGCAGCGCACCGAAAGCATGGCCTGTTGATCCTGCAGGCCCCATCATCGTATGACTAATCACTTTAATATGGGAAAATGTCGTTTTCCCTATCGAAACGCAAGCGGAGAGAGTTATGGCCTGGAATGAGCCTGGAGGCGGGGGTGACAAGGATCCCTGGGGAAATCGTGGGGATCAGGGTCCACCCGATCTGGATGAGGCGTTTCGAAAGCTTCAGAACAGTCTCTCTGAGATGTTCGGCGGCGGCAAAAGCGGCGGCTCGGGCGGCGGCGGTACTGGCGGCGCGTCACCTCTGAACCTCGGTATTCTGGGGCTGGGTGCGGGGGCGCTACTCATCATCTGGCTGGTGATGGGCGTCTACACGATTGATGAGCAGGAGCGTGGTGTGGTGCTGCGATTTGGCGAGGTGCAGGACGAGATAGTTGCGCCTGGTCTGCACTGGAACCCACCTTTTATTGATGAAGTGCTGAAAGACAATGTTACGCGAGTTCGGTCTCGCGAGCATGACTCCGAAATGCTGACTGAAGACGAGAATATCGTGAAGGTCAAAATGTCGGTTCAGTATGTAATCAGCGACGTTAAGCAATACCTGCTGCGGGTGCGCAACCCTGATCAGAGTCTCTACCAGGCGACAGAGAGCGCCCTGCGGCATGAGGTGGGTAGTTCTCCGATGAATGATGTCCTGACAGAAGGCCGGGCCGATCTGGGCCAACGGGTCAAAGAGAGGATTCAGGTCTATATGGACCGTTATACGACTGGCATACAGGCAACGCAGGTGATCATCGATGAAACTGCGCCACCAGATGCCGTCCGGGCTGCGTTTGATGACGTGATCAAGGCACGTGAGGACGAGGTCAGGTTCCGTAACGAGGCCAATGCGTTTGCGAATCAGATTATTCCTGAAGCACGTGGTCAGGCCCAGCGCCTGCTCGAAGAGGCCTCGGGCTACCAGTCCCGGGTAATCTCCCAGAGCCGTGGTGAGGCGGAAAGGTTCAATAAGCTGTTTGCTGAATACAAGCTGGCACCTGAGGTCACCCGCGAACGTATTTATCTGGATACGCTCGAATCGGTTTTTGCCAATAGCACCAAGGTGATGGTCGATATTGAGGGCGGGAACAACCTGATGTACCTGCCTCTCGACAAAATACTGGAGTCATCAACCAATGGGCGTGTCACCGGGCCAGCTGCCGGCGGCAACATACTTGATGGCAGCTCAATGAATCGTTCAGAAACATCCAGTCGGCCCACCAGTCGGCGCGGCGAACGCTAGCAGCGCAATCTAGGAGTCACAGATTATGTCAACTAAGGGATTTGTTATTGCGTTTGTTGTCGCGGTACTCGCGGTGCTCGGCGCCAATTCTGTTTTTGTGGTCACTGAGCTTGAGCGTGCAGTGATGCTTGAGTTCGGCGCGGTAGCCCGTGCCGACATCCCACCTGGTCTACATTTCAAGAAGCCATTTATTAACGAAGTCAGGAAGTTTGATGCACGTGTCCTGACCCTTGATGCAGATCCGGAGCGGTTCCTGACGCTGGAGAAGAAGGCGCTGATTGTTGATTCGTTTGCCAAGTTCAAGGTACACGATGCTGAACTGTTCTATACGGCGACCTCCGGTGATGACCGACGGGCAGAACTGCTACTCCGCCAACGTGTCAATAACGGCCTACGAAACGAGATTAGCGCCCGGACGTTGCATGAGGTTGTGTCCGGCGAGCGGGACGAACTGATGAATATCCTGACCAAGCGTCTGGACGCTGTTGCCCGCACGGAGCTTGGTGTTGAGGTGGTCGATGTGCGGGTAAAGCGTATCGATCTGCCACCGGAGGTAAGTCAGTCTGTATATAACCGGATGAACACAGAGCGGGACATTGAAGCAAGGGAACATCGGGCCCAGGGTCAGGAACTTGCCGCCGGTATCCGTGCAGATGCAGAAAAGCAGCGTGAGGTGATCCTGGCGGAAGCCTACGCGCAAGCGGAAGAAATTCGTGGTGAGGGTGATGCCCAGGCCGCGTCCATTTATGCCGCGGCATTCAACAAGGATCCCGAATTCTACAAGTTTTATCGCAGCATGGCTGCTTACAACCGGACGTTTAATGATCGAAGCGATGTCCTGTTGATTGATCCAAACAGTGACTTCTTCAAGTACCTTAAGAAGAGTACGCCGTAGCGCTGTCCTCAAGCCCTATCATGTGGCAGGAGTTAGGCATTGCAATTTGTTTGGTACTTGTTATCGAGGGAATGCTGCCGTTCCTGTATCCTCGCGGTTGGAAAGATGCAGTAGCACAACTTGCCAGGGTGGATGACCGGACCCTCCGGATGATCGGCTTTGGCAGTATGCTGATCGGCACCGTGCTGCTGTATCTTGTTAACTGAAGATCGCTAAGATTGATCTCAAACAAAAATTGACCTGGTCGGTTTAACCATGAGTATCGCGGACCGCTGGCTGCTACCGGACGGCGTTGAAGAAGTATTGCCACCGGCGGCAGCTCATCTTGAGGCCGTGCGCCGTCGTCTGCTTGATGAGTTTGCGCGCTGGGGCTTTCAGTATGTTATCCCTCCGATGGTGGAGTACCTCGAATCCCTTTTAACGGGTACGGGTGAAGACCTTGACCTCAAAACGTTCAAGGTGACCGACCAGGCGAGTGGCAGAATGATGGGCATCCGTGCGGACATTACGCCTCAGGTGGCCCGCATCGATGCGCATAGTCTTGGCTATGAGGGTATTTCCAGACTTTGTTACGCGGGCACTGTCTTGCACGCGCAGGCTGACAATATGCTCGCCTCGCGCACCCCGATTTCTGTGGGTGCCGAACTCTTTGGTGACACCCGAACCGCAGGTGATCTCGAAATTGTCAGCCTGATGCTGGAGGCACTGTCCCGCGAGGTACAAAAACCAATCCGGATTGAACTGGGTGATGTCGGCATTTTCCGGGAACTGATTATTTCATCCGGGCTCGCCCAGTTTGAACAGGATCTGCTGTTCGAATTGATCCAGCGCAAAGCACAGGCCGAGCTTGATCAGGTACTGTCAAGATTGAGCCTGGCTGCAGATCTTAAAAAGAAAATTAGCCTTTTGCCGTCACTGTTTGGTGGTGAGACAACGCTCGAGCGCGCCGAGGCGGCATTCGCCAGCGACGCGGCAATTTGTTATCGGCTTGCTAATCTCCGGGAGGTCTCATCGGGGCTTAAGTTGCGGTTCGGCGAACCTGAACTGTTCTATGACCTGAGCGAATTACGTGGATACGCCTATCATACTGGTATCGTGTTTGCGGCATATGCCAGCACAGAAGGGGTGCGACTCGCCAAAGGCGGTCGGTATGATCACGTCGGGGAGGTGTTTGGCCGCTCCAGGGCTGCGACCGGATTTGATATAGACCTCAAGGCACTGGCAAATTTTAGTGGCGCGAGTGAACTGCGGGCCAGGCGGGTGCTTGCACAGCCTGGCACAAGCGAGACAGAGAGTGACCGGTGGGTCTTCATCCGGCGTCTTCGGGCAGAGGGTTTTGAGGTGCTGGAATCTGGCGAGGCGGCAGGCTGTGAGTTTTTGCTGGTATTTGACAACAACGAATGGCAACTTCGGCGGCGAGACTGATAGGGCGATGTTAAATGGATAAGCTAAATGGGTAAGAACGTTGTGGTAATCGGTACCCACTGGGGTGACGAGGGCAAGGGTAAGATTGTTGATCTTCTGACGCTTCATGCACAGGCTGTGGTGCGTTTCCAGGGTGGTCACAACGCAGGCCACACGCTCGTCGTCGGGGGTAAAAAGACAGTCTTGCACCTCATCCCGTCAGGCATTCTGCATCCGCACGTCCAATGCCTCATTGGCAACGGCGTTGTACTGTCGTTGCCGGCGCTATTCAAGGAAATCAGGGAGCTTGAGGCGGCTGGCATCAGCGTGCGTGAGCGACTGTCTGTCAGTCCCGGGTGTCCGTTGATACTGCCCTACCATGTTCGTCTGGATCTCATGCGCGAACAGGTTCGAGGCAACCAGAAGATAGGGACCACCGGACGCGGTATTGGACCTGCGTACGAGGACAAGGTGGCGCGGCGCGGCCTGCGTGTGGCTGATCTTGCCAATCCGACCCGGTTCACCGCCGCCCTGGAGGAGATTCTCGATTACCACAACTTTGTGCTGGTGAAGTACTTTAATACGGACCCGGTTTCGCTTCAGGAAACCCTGGACGAGTCGCTTGGACTGGCAGAAGAACTGGCTCCCCTGGTGACCGACGTGGTCGACAAGCTGGGTGATTTGCGGGCGTCAGGTGCCGACATCATGTTCGAGGGCGCGCAGGGCTCGCTACTTGATATTGATCAGGGCACCTACCCTTTTGTTACTTCTTCGAACACCACGGCCGGTGCGATCAGCAGCGGTTGTGGTGTTGGACCGCGTGATCTGGACTACATCCTGGGCATTACCAAGGCCTATACAACCCGTGTTGGCTCAGGCCCCTTCCCAACTGAGCTGTTCGATTCAGTAGGCAGTTGGCTGGCGAAGAAAGGCAATGAATTTGGTTCAACCACAGGTCGCCCCAGAAGATGTGGCTGGTTTGACGCATTTGCGCTCCGCCGGGTCATCCAGATCAACAGTCTGTCGGGCTTGTGCATCACTAAAATGGACGTAATGGATGGGCTGGAAACAGTCGCAATTTGTGTTGATTATGATCAATCTGATCCCGACAACCCCAGGCCTGTCTATGAGGAGCTGCCGGGCTGGAAAGAGTCCACTGTAGGTGTCAAAACCCTCGATGAGTTGCCCGCCAATGCGCGCAGCTACCTAAAGAGAATTGAGGATGCCTGCGGTGTGCCGATTGATATTGTGTCCACGGGTCCGGACAGGGAAAACACAATAGTCCTGCGAGACCCGTTCGGTGCCTGAAGGACACATCGACTTAATGTTATAGCGAGCTTGCAGCGATAATTGTTGTTGATTCTGATGTGAGGTCTGCGAAAGCTGGTCGGTAAACAACAACGCGGGCAGTGGCTGGGAAAGTGCCGCTGGCAACAATACCGACCTGTCCTGTTGCATCAACAGCGGTACCTGAAATAAACGCCAGGCCGCCACCTGGTGCGAGCGCGTCAGCGCGGTTGTATATGGCTATCCAGTCAGAAGTGGCTGTTGGTACAGTAACCGGTTGATTCAGTGACATCTGCACGTGACCCTTGACGAAGGTGGTGTCTGTCAGACGTTTTGCTTCCTCGTAGTGCGCGGCTACCTTGCTCATGTTGGCGGTCGCGATATAGTCCTGGTAGGCAGGCAGCGCAACGGCCGCGAGAATGCCAATAATTGCAACGACAATCATAAGCTCGATCAGTGTGAAACCGCGGTTTCTCATAGGTTGGCCAGCATGAGGTCAGGGAGGTCGAGCAGTGTTTTATCACAAACTCACACAAAATGACCTATGTGCCTGACAAAAACCTGCAGAATGCCCGATGGTTGGTGCGTCTTGGCAGGCCATGAAACCTGAAATGCCACGGGTCAGTAGCACCACGTCGGGAAGCGGTGTAGTGAATAAGGCGGAGAAGAGGACTTGAACGGGGCGGCGATCCGTCTCCACGGGTTCCCGTGGAGGTGGTGCGATAGCAACGACAAGGTCGTAGAAGTTTTAAATGATTGGTGCCGAGAAGAGGACTTGAACCTCCACGGGGTTGCCCCCACTAGCACCTGAAGCTAGCGTGTCTACCAATTTCACCATCTCGGCATGAGGACGGCGAAGGTTACTAGGGCGTATCATGCCTGTCAATATTTTCAGTTTTACAGTCGCTAATAGCGAACGAGGAATACCGGTTTGAGTCGAGATCCGTTTCAGAAACGAGAAGCACGAAAGTATGACAATCCCATTGCCAGCCGGGAGTTCATCCTTGCGACCATGGAAGACGTGGGTGAACCGGTTGCTTTCAAGCGCCTGGCAAAGATGTTGGGGCTTGAGGCGCCGGTTCAGCGTGATGCGCTTCGAAACCGTCTTGGTGCGATGGTGCGCGATGGCCAACTTGTTGTCGATCGGCGCAATGTCTATGCCATCGCCAGTAAGATGGAGTTGGTTGCAGGGCGCATTTCAGCGCACCCGGATGGGTTTGGCTTTCTTGTTACAGACAAGTCCGAAGAAGACATTTTTCTGTCGATGCGCCAGATGCGCGCCGTGTTTCATGGCGACAAGGCGATGGTTCGGGTGCGGGGGCGTGACCGACGCGGCCGCAGCGAGGGTGAGATCATTGAGGTCGTCGAACGCAATACCGAGCAACTTGTCGGTCGACTCTATTTTGAGGGCCCGCTGGCTTTTGTTGAGCCGCTGAACAACAGGACAAACCATAAGATCATCCTGGGCGGTGAGTTGGTTCAGAGTTGTCGACCGGGCCAGATAGTTGTGGTGTCGATTACCGAGCAACCCGACCTTCACACGATTCCGAGAGCGGAAGTACTGGACGTGCTGGGCGACCATCTGACGCCTGACATGGAAGTCGAGATTGCGCTGCGTAACAACGATATCCCCATCAGCTTTCCGGATGCCGTGCTTGAAGCTGTTGATCGCATGCCCATAGAAGTGCGTGACGAGGACAAGCTGGCGCGTGAGGATTTACGCGATTTGCCGTTTGTGACTATTGATGGTGAAGATGCGCGTGACTTTGATGACGCGGTCTTCTGTGAGACAAAAGCCAGTGGTGGCTGGCGGCTGTTTGTTGCCATTGCAGACGTCGCTCACTATGTCTCGGTGGGCTCTCCGCTGGATGATGCGGCATTCGACCGTGGCACATCGGTTTACTTTCCGCAGTATGTTGTCCCAATGCTGCCAGAGAAACTGTCCAATGGTCTCTGCTCACTCAAGCCCGAGGTCGATCGCCTGGTGCTTGTGTGTGAGATGACTATCTCGGAACAAGGCCGAATAAGTGGCTACCAGTTTTTTGAAGGGGTTATTCGATCTGCAGCCCGGCTGACCTATACCGAGGTGGCGAGGATCCTCGGAGGTGAGGCGGTTGCCAGCGAGCGCCGTGCCTTGCTGCCACATATCGAAGAGTTGGCCAGCCTGTACCGCACGCTGCTTAAAATGCGCGAACGTCGTGGCGCACTTGATTTTGACTCTACTGAATTGGAGTTCGGCTTTGATGCTGACGGTAGTGTCGCGTCGATATCACCGCGCACGCGTAACATAGCGCATCGTATTATCGAAGAATGCATGCTGTGCGCCAATGTCGCCACCGCGCGTTTCATTACACGTCACAAAAAGCCGGGTCTCTATCGGGTGCATGAATTGCCGGATGCCGAAAGGGTTGAGACGCTGCGCGGATTTCTTGCCAGGTTTGGCATCGATATGCCGGGAACGGCGCTGCCGACTCCCCTCGACTTTCAGGCTGTCATTGACCGACTGCGCGGACAGAAAAATGGTCATGTACTGCAAATGGCAGTGCTGCGTGCGATGAACCAGGCAGTGTACCAGGCAGACAACAAGGGGCACTTTGGGCTGAACTATCCCGAGTACGCCCATTTTACTTCACCGATTCGGCGCTACCCTGATCTGCTGGTTCACAGGCTCATCAAGTCCGTCATTCACAGTCGTACTCGCTCAACAGCGGTACGTCGCGTGGGCAAGATCAAAACAGAAAATTACTACCCTTATGAAGCCGAGGAGATCGACCTTGCAGGAGAGCGTTGCTCCTTTACCGAGCGCAGGGCAGACGCTGCAGTCTATGACGTTCTGGAGTGGATCAAATGCAGCTACATCAGTGACCGGGTCGGCGACATTCTTGATGGGGTGATTACGGGTGTGACCAAGTTCGGATTTTTTGTAGAGCTCAGTGATATTTTTGTCGAGGGACTGGTGCACGTCAGCACCCTCGCTGGCGACTACTATCAATTCGATCAGGCTAGTCAGTGCCTGGTAGGTGAGCGCAGCAACAGGGCTTATGGCCTGGGTGATGCTGTCAGCGTTCAGATTACCCGGGTGGATGTTGATGAGCGCAAGGTCGATTTTGAGTTGGTGACGCACACACCGCTCACGAGTCGAAGACGGGTCAGCAAGGCCAGGGTGACGCGAAAGGCTGGCCGTTCAGGTCAGCGCAAGAGTGGGGGAAGGCGTAAATGAGTGAGCCGGAAACGTTGGCGGGTATCAATTCGGTAACCGCACGTCTTTCTCTGGGCAACCCTGGGCTACAGCGTATGCTGGTGCGTCGCGGTAGCCTGTCTGCACGCTTGCAAGGTGTTTGTGATCTCGCCAGCGCCCAGGGCTGTCCTGTCGTTAAGGTTGATGATGCGGAGTTGGATCGTCTCTCTGGCCTGGTCCATCAAGGCGTTGTATTGGTGGTAGATGCGCCACAACCCTATGACGAGGGTCTGTTGGATGATCTCCTTGAGTCGCGACCTGATGCCAGTTGTGCCCGACTTTTTCTGGTGCTGGATGGTGTTACTGACCCACGTAACCTGGGTGCGTGTCTGCGAAGCGCAGCCACGCTAGGCGTGGATGCAGTCATTATCCCACGCGATAACAGTGCTTCGCTGACCACGGCTGCAGTTAAAACGGCCAGCGGTGGTGCGTCCATTGTGCCCCTGGTCCAGGTTGTGAATCTGGCGCGCTGCCTTGAAAAGCTTCAGCGCGGTAACGTCTGGATAGTTGGAACAGAACTGGATGCACAGCAAACGCTCGATACGATTGACCTGTCTGGCGACATTGCAATAGTGCTTGGCTCTGAAGAGAAGGGCATTCGCCGCAATACGGCCAAACACTGTGACTTTTTGGCCCGGATTCCGATGAACAACGAGGCGCTGGGTTTTAACGTGTCTGTTGCTGCGGGTATCTGTCTTTACGAGGTGCAAAGACAGCGCAGGCATAGCGCCTGACCGTGCTTGCTTAATCCCGGTCCTTTGCCTACAATGCGCGTCCTTTTTCTCCTTGCTTCACCCACCCGGTAAATCCCGGCTGAGGGAAGCATTAACCCGTAAGGAGTCTTTATGAGACACTATGAAGTGGTATTCCTTGTGCATCCTGATCAGAGCGAACAGGTGCCGGGAATGGTTGAGCGCTATTCCAATATGATCAAGGATGGTGGCGGCCAGATCCATCGCGTTGAAGACTGGGGGCGGCGCCAGCTGTCATACCCCATCAACAAAATTCACAAGGCGCACTATATCCTTCTTAACATCGAGTGCTCGCGAGAAGTACTGGAAGAGCTGAATACCGCCTTCCGGTTTAACGATGCTGTCATTCGCAACCTGATCATGAACAAGAAAGCGGCTGACTCGAGCGAGTCTCCGATCATGAAGCTCGAGAATGAGAGTCGTGATCGCAAGGAACGTGATGATACGGTCACCACAAAGGCTGGCGCCGACGACAGTGATGACACCGATGATGACGATGAGGATTCTGAAGAAGAATCCGAAACTTCAGCAACAGCCGAATAACCGGAGGAATCCATGTCACGTTTTTATCGAAGAAGAAAGTTTTGCCGGTTCACCGCTGAAGGTGTGACCGAGATTGACTACAAGGACATTGAGGTGCTCAAGCAGTACGTGTCCGAAACAGGCAAGATTGTACCGAGTCGTATCACTGGCACCAAAGCGCGATACCAGCGACAGTTGGCCAAGGCAATCAAGCGCGCACGGTACCTGGCACTGATTCCGTACACGGATTCTCATTTGTAATACCTGCTGCCCAGTAGGGCAGGAATCTATATGCGAGCGTTTGCGGAGTTTGTGATGCGTGGCCGCGCTCAGGCCTGGGGTGTCGGCATCGGCTGCGCCATTCTGCCGTTTTTCCATTGGATTGGAACGGCGGTGGTAGGGCTGGTGATGCTGCGGCGCGGCCCGGCAGAAGGTGCACTCCTGATGCTCTGGGCCAGCCTGCCGCTGGTCGCCTGGTACATGGTAAACCAGGATGCCAGTCCACTGTTGGTACTGGTCGGGACTTTTGGTCTGGCCTTTATCCTGCGGGCAACGGCATCCTGGGAACTCACCCTTTGTGCTGCGGTGGCTGTTGCCGGTTTGGCCGGGCTGATGTTTTCGGTGCTCTCGGCAGATTTGCTGGTGGTGCTGGGGCAGTGGTACCTGGAGTTGGTTTCCCAGGTTCAGCAGGCTGGTGCACCGGACAGGGCAGCGCAGGAAATGCTGCCAGAGGAGGCTCAGCAGGTGTTGATTGGCCTGTTTGCCATGGGTCAGGCGGTGGCCATGATTGGCGCTCTGCTGCTATCCCGCTGGTGGCAAAGCGCATTGTATAACCCTGGTGGGTTTCAGCAGGAAATCCACTCGCTTCGGCTATCGCCGCTTATGAGTTCGGTGATAGTGGGTGCGATGGTGCTGGTATTGTTGATAGGTGATCCCGCGTGGACGCGCTGGATTCCGCTGTTGACCATACCGCTGATTCTGTCAGCTGTAGGATTTATTCACTGGCTGGTCAAGGCGAAAGGCCTGCCGAAGACCTGGCTTGTGGTGTTTTATGTGTCGTTTCTGTTGCTGATACAGCTGTTGTATCCGCTGCTGACATCGGTTGCCCTGTTGGACAGCTGGATGAATCTCAGAAAACGATTTGGATCAGAAAAACCTGATAATGAGGTGTAGATAATGGAAGTCATTCTTCTGGAAAAAGTGGTAAATCTGGGTGATCTGGGCGATCAGGTAACAGTCAAAGCTGGTTTCGGTCGCAATTTCCTGATTCCGCAGCAGAAGGCTGTCCCGGCCACCAAACAGAACGTTGCAGAATTTGAAGTTCGGCGTGCTGAACTTGAGCGTCTCGAAAAAGAGAAGCTGGCCGAAGCCCAAAAACGTGCAGACAAGGTTAACGCACTTGACGTAACCCTCACTGCAAAAGCTGGCGAAGAAGGCAAGCTCTTTGGCTCAATCACCGTCCGTGACATTGTTGACGCTGCGGCAACCCATGGCGTTGAGATTGACAAGAGTGAGGTGATGCTGCCTGACGGACCAATCCGTAACCTGGGCGAGTTCGAGATTGATATCCAACTGCACCCTGAGGTTACGGCAGTGATCCGTATTGGCGTCATCGCAGAACAGCCTTAGATAATTGTTGTCAGCAAGCCCTGTAGAGCCGCAACGCGCAACCCGCGCGTGGCGGCGGGGCTTCTTGACTACACCCTGTACGACCCGAATCAACAGATTCCAGGGACAACCTGATTGACACTCGACTCTGCCAATCGAGTGAATTACTCTTGTTGCCCCCTTCCTGAAACAGGCACCGCAACGCCTTGGCCACAGCACCAGACGATACTTCTTTATCCCTTCTCAAGGTCCCACCGCACTCGGTGGAGGCGGAGCGTTCTGTGCTGGGCGGTCTCATGCTGGATGATGATGCCTGGGAGAATGTTGCCTCTTTCCTGACGCCAGAAGATTTTTACCGGAACGATCACCGCGCTATTTATCGCTGTATGGCTTCGCTGTCTGACCAGAACAAACCGCTTGATATCATCACCATTTCAGAGGCGCTTGAGGCAATTGGTGAGCTCAACAATGTGGGTGGTGTCTCTTACCTGTCTGATCTCGCGAATAACACGCCAACTGCTTCCAATGTGCGGGCTTATGCCGAAATCGTGTCAGAGCGCTCAATCCTGCGGTCGCTCATCGGCGTCGGTCACGAAATTGCCGATAGTGGATTTAACCCCCAGGGGCGGGGCAGCGCCGAGTTGATTGATGTGGCCGAGTCGCGCGTTTTCCAGATTGCTGACGCGCGTCCCAATACGGGGGGGCCGCAGACCATTCGCCCGCTGCTGACGCGCGCGGTGGAGCGAATTGATGAGATGTTCCGAAACAAGGGTTCTCTCACGGGACTTTCCACCGGGTTTGCCGATATTGATGACATGACCCAGGGATTGCAGAAGGGGGATCTTGTGGTCATCGCCGGCCGGCCTTCCATGGGCAAGACTTCACTGATGATGAACATGGCTGAAAACGCTGTCATTCGTGGTGAGTCCCCGGTGTTGGTCTTCAGCCTTGAGATGCCAGCGGACTCACTTATCCTTCGTATGCTTTCATCGCTCGGTAACATCAACCAGAGCAAAATCCGCAGTGGCCAACTGGAGGATGACGACTGGCCGAGATTGACCTCGGCTGTCACCATGCTGAATGATCGGCCACTGTTTGTGGACGACACGGGTGGTTTATCGCCTAACGAGCTCAGGTCGAGGGCACGTCGCGTGGCCCGCGAGTATGGCCAGCTTGGTCTTATTGTGGTGGACTATCTGCAGCTGATGCAGGTGCCGGGCGCCAGTGAAAACCGCGCCACGGAGATTTCTGAGATCTCCCGCATGCTGAAAGGTATCGCCAAAGAGTTCAATTGCCCGCTGATTGCTGGTTCCCAGCTGAATCGAGGCCTCGAGCAACGGCACGACAAGCGCCCGATCATGTCTGACCTGCGTGAGTCTGGTGCCATTGAGCAGGATGCGGATCTGATTATTGCCATCTATCGCGATGAGGTTTACCACGATGACAGCCCTGACAAGGGCCTGGCTGAAGCCATTATCCTGAAACAGCGGAACGGCCCCATTGGTATCCGAAAGCTCAAGTTCTTTGGGCAGTACACCAAGTTCGAGGACCTGGCGCAGGGATACGACGACTACCTGTGATGGCCAATGCTCCCATTGCACATATTGATCTGGATGCCATCAAAACAAACCTTGCGTTTGCAAAGTCACTGGCGCCTCGCAGCAAAGCGCTTGCTGTTGTAAAAGCCAATGCCTATGGTCATGGCGCGGTCAGGGTCTGTCAGGCCCTCACTCACGCTGATGCCTTTGCGGTAGCCCGCACCAGTGAAGGTGTTTGCCTGAGAGAGGCGGGCATTAAAAAACCTATCCATGTGCTGGAGGGTTTCCTTGATCGCGAGGAGCTGGAGGTCTCGCGCATTGAGCGCCTGACACCGGTTCTGCATGCCGAGTACCAGATTGAAATGCTGAAAGCATCACGCCACCTGGACCTGCCCGTGTGGATCAAGGTGGATACGGGTATGCATCGGCTAGGCTTTTCTGTGGAGGAGTTTCGGCAGGGCATGACATCGGGCCAAGCGCTGAATGTGACGGGTGTGATGAGTCACATGGCAAATGCCGATGACGCTGACCACCTGGAAAACGCCAGCCAGATTGAGATATTCAGTGAGGTGACGCGTGACCTGGATGTTGAACTCAGCCTGGCCAACTCAGGGTCGGTTATTCATTTCGCGAGCAGTCACTTTGACTGGATTCGGCCTGGCCTCATGCTCTATGGCGGAGGGCCGGCGTCAGAACCCGATGCGCGACTTATGCCTGGCATGACGTTAACTGCACCGGTGATTGCGGTAAATACAGTTGGCCGAGGCGAGACCATCGGATATGGCAGCACCTGGGTTGCTCCAGAGGAAACCAGGATTGCCTTGATAGGCATTGGTTATGCTGACGGCTATCCCCGGGAGGTACCGCCTAACATGCCAGTGCTGGTGCGAGAGCAGCGCCGGATGATCGTCGGACGGGTTTCCATGGATATGACTTTTGTGCAGCTCGAACCTGATGATGTTGTGGCACCGGGCGATCGGGTTACCTTGTGGGGAGTCGGCCTGCCCGTGGACGAGATCGCTAACCTGCGAGGCACAATCAGCTATACCCTTTTATCCGGTCTAACGGATCGGGTACGGCGCGATTACAGCGGAGGCTAGGCGCTTGGCAAAGTCAAAAACTGTTTACGTCTGCGGCGATTGTGGTTCGGAGCACGCCAAGTGGCAAGGGCAGTGTAACGACTGCAAAGAATGGAACACACTGACTCGGCTTTCTGTGGAACCGGCAACATCCACCGCGCGCAAGCGGGGTTTTGCCGGTCAGCTTGAAACGGTTAAGAGCCTGGGTGAAATTAACGCAGAAGATGCGCCACGCCTCTCCACTGGCATGAAAGAATTTGATCGCGTGTTGGGTGGGGGGCTTGTGCCTGGATCTGCGGTGCTGATCAGTGGTAATCCAGGCGCGGGCAAAAGCACCCTGTTGATCCAGATTATGTGTCGCCTGGCAGAGCAGCAGAAGGCGCTCTACGTCACCGGTGAAGAGAGCCTGTCACAGATCGCCATGCGGGCACGTCGGTTGCAACTCCCGTTGGACGCGTTAAAGGTGATGGCACAAACCAATGTTGAGACAATTTGTGCAACCTGGGACGAAGTAAAACCCGCGCTTATCGTGATCGACTCCATCCAGGTGATGTACATGGATGATGTTGATTCTGCACCCGGTGGTGTATCCCAGGTGCGTGAGTCTGCTGCGACGCTGATTCAACACGCCAAAAAAACGGGTGCGATACTGCTGCTGGTGGGCCATGTCACCAAAGAGGGCAACCTGGCTGGGCCGCGTGTCCTTGAGCACATGATTGATTGTTTCATCATGTTGGACGGTGAGAATGACAGCCGCTATCGCACGCTTCGCAGTAGCAAAAACCGGTTTGGTGCCGTCAACGAACTTGGCATATTTGCCATGACCGATCGTGGCCTGCAAGAGGTCTCCAATCCGTCAGCGATTTTCCTGAATCGCGCTGGCGAAGCGGCGCCAGGCAGTATCGTGATGGTCGTGTGGGAGGGAACCCGGCCCCTGCTGGTTGAAGCCCAGGCACTGGTGGATAGTAGTGGCCTCGGCAATCCTCGTCGGGTCGCGGTAGGATTCGAACAAAACCGTTTGGCGATGCTGCTGGCCGTGTTGCACCGGCATGGTGGTTTGCAGGTAGGTGACCAGGATGTGTTTGTTAATGCTGTCGGTGGTATCAGGGTGGCTGAAACCAGCAGTGATTTGGCCCTGCTGCTGGCTGTCGTATCAAGCTTCCGCAACAGGGCACTGCCGTTGGATCTCATCTGTTTTGGCGAAGTGGGTCTTTCCGGAGAGATTCGCCCGGTTCCGAATGGCCAGGAAAGGCTGCGGGAAGCGGCCAAGCACGGTTTCAAAAGGGCGATTGTGCCAAAGGCCAATCTGCCCAGGCAGAAGACCGACAACATGCAGGTGATTGGCGTTGCCAGCCTTGCAGAGGCACTGGCTGCAATTGATCAGTAGCGGTGGGGCGCGTTGATTGACCAGCGCCTGACTTGCCAATGATGTGAGGAGTGAAGAGATGGGCGAATTGCAGGGGAAGACAGCACTGATTACTGGTGCCAGCCGTGGTATCGGCGCGGCAATCGCGCGGACCCTTGCCGACAAGGGGGTAGCCGTGGCGCTTGTTGCACGATCAAAGCCAGAGATTGAGACCCTGGCCGCGGAGATCACCGCAACTGGCGGCAAAGCCCTGGCGATCACCTGCGATGTTTCAGCATACAGCGATGTGGAGCATGCAGTTGACGAGTGTGTGGCGAGGTTTGGCGGGATCGACATCCTGGTGAACAATGCCGGTGTGATTGAACCCATCGCACTGATTGGCGACAGCGACCCAGCGGCCTGGAGTCATGTTGTGGACATCAATCTCAAAGGGGTCTATTACGGCTATCGTGCGGTGTTACCGCACATGGTGGCGGCTGGGGAAGGCGTGATTGTCAACATCAGTTCTGGTGCGGCAAGATTTCCCCTCGAAGGTTGGAGTCACTACTGTGCTACCAAAGCAGGTATGTATGCGCTTACTACGTGTGGCCATCTTGAATATGCAGACAAGGGTATCAGGGTGATTGGTCTTAGCCCCGGCACTGTCGCGACCGGGATGCAGGTCCTGATCCGGGCATCGGGTGTCAACCCGGTGAGCCAGATGGACCCATCTGTTCATAAACCGGTGGAAGTGGTGGGCGCGGCGGTTGCCTATCTCTGCACGGCAGGAGCAGCTCCATTTGCAGGAACCGACGTGGATCTTAACGATCCACAAATTCAGAATCAGCTAGGCGTTGCTGGCTGAAAATGTCCTGGTGGTGTCGACTGCTGCGCCGTCAGCTACTCTTCCCCACCGGACGTTGTTGTCTGGCCGAGTGCTTCACGCTCAAGTAGCCTTGCTCCGCGCAGGATTCCACCCATTGCATAGTTACCCTCGTGGCAGGCGTATTCAAAGACGCGCTCTGTTGTGGTCGGCCAGGTGTACTCTCCGCTCCAGGGTTCTTGCCAGGTGCCCGGGTCGGTAACGGTGAACTGGTAAAGCAGTGTTTCATTATCGAGGCGTGAAAAGCGCTCGGTCACCTTCATGTCTTCTGTACCCACCGAAAAAACTGAATCAGCGCGAAAATTGGTTGTCTCGACCATCAGGGTGTCACCCTCCCAGCGTCCGATCGAGTCGCCCATCCAGCGCTTTACATCCGCGGGCAGGTGTTTGTCATTCATCCGGATGATGCGGGCATCATGGTTCATTTCAACCAGGATCATGATGTAGTCATCGGTCTGCACGATTCGTTTCATGTTGTTGTACATGACAGGCAGCATCGGTGGTCCCGATGTTGATCCAAATCCCAGCAGGCAGCGTTCGGCCACTGGTCTTGACTCCGGGTTGTCATAGGGGCCGGCGGGCATTTCAATCCACCAGGCAGTACCGGTGTTCTCGTGATAGAAAGCGCGCTGTGCTTTTAGTCGTTCGATGGCGTCTCCGGTAAACCCTGGCATTCTGCCGCTATCTGGCTGCGTGATGATGGATGTCCTGTACTGGCCGTTAATTTTTGTGACGTTCTCGCCGAGGTCTACGAAAAACGAGTTGTAGCCGCCCACTTTGCCAGCGGCACCGCTGAATTCGGCCACATACACGTCGACACCACCCTCGGGTGGTGCGTCGCGATCCGGGTCACTTGGCTTGTCGTCCTGTGCAAGATTTTCCCGCCAGTATTTTTCGATGGCCGCGGCTTCCTCTGCCGTGACTGTGAGCTTCGAACCGTAGCGTGCCGGCCTAGAAAGGGGGGTCAGGGTGGCTGTGTTGTATGTCCCTGTCAGGTCGGGTCTGCCTGACGAGGTGCGTGGGGTGTCTTTCGCGTGAACAAAAAATGGCAGGGTAAGGAGGCCGAGAAACAACAAGGTGCTGAAGAATTGGTCAGTCGCCCTATTCGATCCTCTCTTCGATCGCGGTTTCGGTCGCGGCATCGTGCATCCCCTTTTTGTTTTTGTTGATTCTCGCCATTGTGTAAAAGTCGGTCGCCAGATGCAATTCGTCTTGTGACCGCCGGACAAAGCGATTTGAGAGCACCAGCGTCGTTATTGCCAGCGTCGTTATTGCCAGCGTCGTTATTGCCAGCGTCGTTATTGAAAGGTAATCACACTATACTTCTGCCGATGCGATGTGACTCCG
>CAYGNA010000017.1:21470-23542 GCA_964351065.1 uncultured Pseudomonadales bacterium | reverse complement strand
CGGCAACGCCGTCGATGGCGGCAAATGGCAGCGGTCTTACTTCAACGCGTTCTCCGGCACCATTGGTGGCGGCACCAGCCAGATTCAGCACAACATTCTGGGCGAGCGCGTGCTTGGCCTGCCAAAAGGTTAGATAGCGCGATACAAAATAGACGCGCCAGGAAAGACAAGGAGGATAACAAACATGGCCACAACCATTGAGATGACTGACGAGCAGTCTATGCTGCTCGAGACCGCCAGCGAATTCTGCCGCCAGCATTCCCCGCTTGATGCTGTCAGGCGTTCTATCGAGATTGAAGAAAGTATTGATCCCGCGCTCTGGCAACAGATGGTGGAACTCGGCTGGCTGGGTGTCATAGTGCCCGCAGAACATGGCGGGCTGGGCCTTGGGCCTGGCGACCTGGTCCCCATTGCAGAATCCATGGGCCGCTACCTGATGAGCTCACCGTTTTTTGCCACCATCATGGCAAGCCAGGCAATCAGCACCTCGGGCAGCGAAGCGCAAAAAACGGCCTGGCTGCCGCGCATTGTGAGCGGTGCAATTGGTAGCGTGGCGCTCACAGAAGAAGACGGCTCCTGGATACTGGAAGACATTTCCGCCACCGGCGAAGTTAAAGGCGACAGCATTACCCTGAGCGGCATTAAGACGTTTGTACTGGATGCACCGGTTGCCGACGTGCTTGTTGCCTCGGTCACCATCAAAGGTAGTGCACGGCTGGTACTCATTGAAACGGACCAGGTGCCAGAAGGCGCCATCACTCGCGACACCGTCATTGATGAAACCCGCCGCAGCTTTACCATTGCGCTGGATGGCATCACGGTGCCCGCCTCGAACCTGATGCCCGGCACAGACTTTAAGGTGCTGGAACAAACCGCGTTGCTGCTGCTAAGCGCTGAAATGGCCGGCGGCCTTGCCGGCGTGCTGCACGTTATTGTTGATTACCTCACCACGCGTAAGCAGTTCGACAAGCTGATTGGCAGCTACCAGTCGCTCAAGCATCCCACGGTGCAAATACTGCTCTCGCTGGAGGCGGCCCGTTCGCATGTATATCACGCGGCCACGGCGCTGGCAGGCGGGGATGCTAAAGAGATAGATGTCGCGCTTCACATGGCGAAAGCCCAGGGCAGCGAGGCATTTGCGTTTGCGGGTGATCGGGCCGTACAGTTTCACGGCGGCTTTGGTTTCACTTACGAATGTAATGCCCAGCTTTATCTGCGGCGCGCGCTATGGTGCCAATACCAGTTTGGCGACGAGCGTTACCATCGCCAACTGCTCGCGCCACTGCTGCTGGGCGAGACTGCCTGAGAAATATTTTTTGAAAAGCTTGATGAGGAGCAACAGATGAAACTCTATCACTGCAAAGATGCCCGCTCACTTCGCCCCCTGTGGACGATGGAAGAAATGGGTCTCGACTACGAACTCATCAACATGGCATTTCCACCACGCGCCAGTTACCCGGGCTACCTGGACATCAATCCTCTCGGCACCGTGCCCGCGTTTGTCGACCAGGGCGCCACCATGACGGAGTCGTCAGGCATCTGCCACTACCTGGTAGAACGCTATGGACCAACAGATCTAAAGGTAGACGTCAGCGACCCCAACTATGCTGACTACATCAACTGGCTCTACCGCAGTGATGCGACCCTCACCTTTCCACAAACGCTGGTGCTGCGCTACACGCGCCTGGAGCCGGAAGAGCGCCGCCTGCCCCAGGTCGTGGAAGACTACTCCATCTGGTACCTGTCCCGACTACGCTCGGTGGAAACCGCACTTGAAGGCAAAGAATTCCTGGTTGCCGACAGATTCACCATTGCCGATATTACCGTGGGCTACGCGCTCTTTCTTGGCATATCCCTCGGCCTGAGCGAGCGCTACAAACCCAACTGCCAGCGCTATCTAACTGCATTGATGGAACGCCCCGCGTTCATCCGGGCCCGAGAAAAACAGGACCTGGGATAACCAGGTTTACCACCTGTCATTCCGACCAAAGCAGCACCACCAGGAACACCCGCTGTCATTCCGGCCAAAGCAGCACCACTAGAAACACCAACCGTCATTTCGACCGAAGCGG
>CAYGNA010000017.1:20078-21370 GCA_964351065.1 uncultured Pseudomonadales bacterium | reverse complement strand
AGAAATCTCCTACCACTCACCCAACAAGATCTCTCCACGCCGGCCCAAGGGCCTCCGGTCGAGATGACAGCAAAAGGAATGCCGAAAGCACCCCCGTCATTCCGGCCAAAGCAGCACCACCAGAAACACCCGCTGTCATTTCGACCGCAGCAGCACCACTAGAAACACCCGCTGTCATTTCGACCGTAGCGGAGAAATCTCCTACCACTCACCCAACAAGATCTCTCCACGCCGGCCCAAGGGCCTCTGGTCGAGATGACAGGGGGAGTATCAACGTACTAATTTTCCGTAACCACCGGACTCGACAGAAACCGATGTACAGCAAACAGAATCACCACTGAAAACGGCATTACAATCCAGGGAGAGAGACCAAAACTTGTAGGCAAAGTCCCCGCAAGCAGCCCCACCACACCCACGGTAATGGCATAGGGTATTTGCGTGCGAACGTGATCAATGTGGTCACACCCCGATGCCATGGAAGAGAGCACCGTGGTATCCGAGATCGGCGAACAGTGATCGCCCCACACAGCCCCAGCGAGCACACAGGACACCGAGGAATACAGCAAGTAAAGCCGCTCCACATCACCATCAATCAACGCCCAGGCCAGCGGCACCACCAGCGGCATCAGTATCCCCATGGTTGACCAACTGGAGCCTGTTGAAAACGCAACCACCGCAGCCAGGATAAACACCAGCGCCGGCAAAAGAGCAGGTGGCAAATTGCCGTCCAGTGCCTGGGTCAGGAAGCGCGCCGTGCCGATTGCACTGGTGGTATCCGCCAGCGCCCAGGCCAGCACCAGCACAATCATGGCGAACATCATCATGCGCACCCCGGCGTACCAGGCAACTACCACCTGTTCCAGCGAGAGCAAGCGCTGAACCACGGCCAGCAGCGCTGCGATAATACAACTCGCGAGTGAAGCCCAGAGCAGCGCGGTGTAAGCATCGGCACTGCCCACAATGTCCTGCAGCGATTCACCTTCACCCGTGACATACAAACCCGCCATGACACCCAGCAGTAACACAAGGATAGGCAGCACCGCATTGATCGCACGCTTGGGACGATCGGCATGAGGCTGCAGCTCTTCACTGTCCATGGCCGCCGCGTCTACCTGGGCACCATCGCGCGATACTTTCCCCGTGCTACGCGCGCGCCGTTCCGCCGCCAGCATCGGGCCAAAGTCACGCCCCGACCCCGCAATCAAGAACACAAAGAAGATCGCCAGCAGCGGATAGAAACTGTAGGCAATCGAATTCAGGAAGATGGAATAGGCCGACTCGGTAATACCGGC
>CAYGNA010000017.1:0-19978 GCA_964351065.1 uncultured Pseudomonadales bacterium | reverse complement strand
CCGGTAGAGAATCGCCACTGAATTCTGTACTTCAGCGCGACAGTTTTGGATAGCTGTACTCTGATGCTACGGGAGCCTGATGATGCCTAAATCCTTCAAAGACAGCGCATGTACGCTTTGTGCCGGATATTGCGGCGCAGGCACATCTAATCAGTGTTATGTCGCTGAGGGGGGGGGCGCTGAGAACCGATGAAGTTCGAATGGGATCCGGACAAAGCAGAGCGCAATCTTCAGGATCACGGGGTCTCATTTGAAGCTGCGACGAATGTCTTCGCGGATACGCTCTCGCTAACCGTAGGTGATCCTGATCACTCGGAAGGTGAGGAGCGTCTTCTGATCTTCGGTCAAACTTCTGGAAACCAGCATCTAGTGGTGTCCTTTACAGAACGCGATGAGAGGATCTGACTTATCTCAGCTCGCGAAATGACTCGCAATGAGCGTCTAGCCTATGAGCAATGAACGAGACAAAGATACCCTTCGACCCGAATACTCAACCGAGTTAATCCGTTCCGGACAAGGTGGGAAGTACGCCAAGCGAAATCGCGAGGAAGGTACTAATGTCGTCCTAATAGATTCTGATCTCCACGAGCATTTCCCGGATTCTGATTCAGTGAATCGAGCACTTCGTGATTATCTGAGCCGAGTATCGGAACGCGATAAAACATGAAGTTGAAGCTGACCGAGCAACCCGTCACTGTAGTAAAATCGTTTGAGCTCCTGCTGAGTAAACGCCATGGCTCGCTATATCCCCGAAGATCAAAGCAAACTGCTGCCGGTCATCTTCTCGCAGCAGATCACACCCGGTACGTTTGAGCACACTGTCACATTCCTGATTGATGAACACCTCGACATGTCAGTGTTTGATGTACGCTACTTCGCTCGATATTCATCCGAGACCTGGAGTTATCTAGATGGCAAACATATCTTCTGTGCCGTTTTCACGAGAGCGTCTCGATGACCTTTTTCGCCTCATTTCGGCGAACGCGAAAGCGCGTTGGCCAAAGGCTACCTACCTGCTGAACAGTGATGTCGCCTGGCGACTGCCTGGTTCAGCGCCGAAAGAAAACATAATGCTTTGGTACGACGACGCTGGTATCGCAGCATTTGCGTGGTTTGTCCCTAACAGCCCAGTTACGTTTGACGTTCGATGCGACATCGAAATCAGTCAGCTGATGTTGACGGAGGTGATCACATGGCTCGCCGCGCGGACCCGCGCGTTCCCTGCCATGCATCCATGGCTACTCTCTCTCACGTCGATGGCGGAGTGGGAACAGGCACTAACCGACAATCTGGCATCTACACCCTGTGACAAGCGGCATCTCCAGGTAGCGGTACTGGATCAGGACAACACGCGGCAAACATTTCTCACAGATATGGGCTTTGAGCCCACTGAACACTTTGATTATTTTATGATCAGGAGCCTGGATGACCCAATTCCCGATTCGAACCTGGCGAATGGCTTTCGATTGCGTAGCGTTGAGGAACCCGACTTTATGCAGCGTGTTGCCACTCATCGCGATGCCTGGTTCAAGTCTGTTTTTTCGCTTGATCAGTATCTTCGCACCCGATCAATAGACGTGTTTGAGCCCACGCTGGATATCGTGGCTGAGGATACCCATGGGCATTTTGGCGCTTACTGTATCGGGTGGGTAGATCGGGAACTTGGCGTGGGATCGTTCGAACCCGTGGGCACAAGGCCGCAGTATCGCCGGCGCGGGCTTGGTCAGGCAGTAAACTATGAAGGGCTTCGTCGAATGAAAGCCATGGGCATGCACAGCGCAAAAATTGGCACTGCTGGCTTTAACGACCGTGCTTTTGAACTGTATCGCAGTTGCGGATTTAGTCTGTCTGACAAGAATCGCACATGGATCAAAGAGATTGATCCATGACTACAGGAGCAAGATTGTTTAAAAAGATCAATACAAATAATCGTACACTGCCTGTTGTGCAATTCTTCATACTGAAAATTCAGCAATGGCCACGTCAGCACGGCTTTACTCCTGTACCTTGCATTAGGCACCGCACGTGCAGATTCTGATTATTTACTACACATTGATCGCATTTATTGGTTGGTATACCCGTTCCCGGCTATTGTTGTATCTTCTGGGGTACATGACGGTTCCAATAATTTTCATGATCCTAATCGGAGTTTTGTTCTGGCCGCTGTGGATTCTTGTTGCACCAGTCCTGGCTCCATTTAATTCGTATGCATGGTCCGGCAAAGACTGGATTTGGCCAGACATGCTCTACTTTACGGCTGTCGCGCTGCCTGCAGCCATTTGCAGGTTTAGCGGTTATAAATGGAAAGCGCCTTTTGTCTATGCCGCAACACTCTTAATCTCTGGCGCGATTGTGAACTTGATCATGGACTTTCTGGACATCAGCAGCGGCGTCACGGCGCCATGAACTCACCGGCTCAGGTCACAGGCAATGTCGTGTCTACGGCAGCAACGACCCCTCCTGCCTGCTGCTGGACATGACTATATTCCTGAAAGTAAGCCTCGCCTGTTTGGTTGTGCTCTATGTGTACAGTATTTGGAGCTACAAGAACGTGTTTCCGGTTAACGATCCAGTTTCCGCAAACTCTTTTAGCACCTCTTTCGGACCAATCCCGTTGGACACCTACAGCGTCAGTTTGTTGATCCAGGGCAAATCCGTCGAACGCCAAAGGCTGTACGGCTATCAAGAGGCAAGAGCTCAAAACGCTGAAACGCCGGTTCAACTGAGTGTCAATGTGACGGGATGGTTTGGCAGATCACTGCTCTTGTTTCAAGGTGACACTAGGCATTTCATACTGGGCGAGAGGCACAATTTTTCACCAGAAATTAGGTTCGAGGAATATTTACAATTGCTTTCGCCAGGAGAAAACCTTGAGTTTGTCGGACTTCCATTCGAGCGATATACGATGAGCGTGGAGTTCAGCAGAACAGACGTCGATAAATCGCTTGTACCGGAGAAGGTCCTCGTATCCGGTAAACGGGACAACGGTTATTATCCGTTAGGCAACATGATCGCGCTACCAGCGCTCACAGCGCTTTGGCTTTTTGTCGCCTGCATTTATGGCATCTACCGATTAATCAGGGTGTACTATGCATGAATTGAAACCATACCCTTCGGTCGTGCCGAGCAATCACTGCGAGCCTTGTGACGTCACTGACTTGTACGAGCGCGGGCAGCAAAATGGATAATCGTATCCTTGTGTTATTGGGTGGTCCGCCCGGTGTGGGCAAGTCCGCTGTTCTGGATATTCTGGAAGGATTAGTGCCAGACTGCGCCGTGCTGGATGCAGATGACGTCTGGCGCGTAAACTCAGAAGTGGTTGTGGCAGAGAATGGCCACATTGCAATTAGCAACACGATATCAGTCATGCAGGGTTACTTCGACGCGGGTTGCAAGATTGGCGTTCTCTCCTGGGTATTTGCCCGCGAAGAACTGTTTGGCCCCGTCATAGAAGCGTTAAGAGGCAGGGTCGATTCAATTGTGCAGGTCTACCTCACCGCAGACGAGGCTTCCCTGGAACAAAGACTTCAGAGCCGGGGCCATCCAGATCGCATTGACTACTCAATCTCCAGGCTGCGCCTGATAGAAGAGCTACCCTATCCAAAGCTGGATACCACTAGGCTAACACCGCAGGAAGCGGCAGAATGGGTCAGAGGCCAAATTCGTAAAGAACTTGCACTATGAGTAAGAGCCAACCCAACAACCCACTGCACGGCATCACACTTGAGCAGATGCTAACGAGATTGCTCGAGCACTACGGCTGGGATGGCCTGGCTGAAAGAATCGACATCAATTGCTTCAAGAGCGATCCATCCATCAAGTCGTCACTCAAGTTTCTGCGAAAAACCCAGTGGGCCAGAACCAGGGTTGAGGAACTGTACATATCAACGTTTGCGAGACCATCACCCTGGCGCAACAACACGGAATTACCCGAGCCCAGATAAGGTGCCGGTGTAAATTGGCCACTTGAGTGCCGTCAATCGCTGGGCCTCAACATATCTTGGGCCATCGGCTCATTTATTCGATGGTAGCCACATAGCGTGTTCCGTGAGACCTCCAGTACGCTTCCAGCACGCCTCTAGCACTCTAAAAGAACAATTGCGGAAACGCATACAATCAATGTTAAATGGAAAGACCATCTACGGCACCCTGGAGGACTGAGGTAGTTCAACAACGCCTGAAGATCCAACAATAAGAAAGGAGCAGTTGTAATGAACAGGCTTTGGATTCTCTCACTCGTTCTACTCATGGGCGGGTGCGCATCAATAACAACCGGCCAACACCAGTCCGTATCCATAGATACACCTAACTGTCCGCAGGCTACCTGCCGACTCACCAATAAGGACGGCACCTACTTCGTTTCGTCCACACCCGGCACCGTGATGGTGAACCGTGTCTGCGGAAAACTGACTGTCCAATGTTCCAAGGACGGCTACCCCGATTCGATCATGACAGTTAGCTCCTCCGTGAAGGCCATGGCATTCGGCAACATCATTTTTGGCGGTCTTATCGGTGCCGGGGTCGATGCTGCGACCGGCGCAGCCTGCGACTACCCCGCTTTGGTGCCCGTACCGATGAGCTGCGGCAATACATCCGCGAAGCCCAGGGTGAAGTTTGCAATTCCAGAAAACGTCCTGGCTGCTGCTGCCAAAATGGAGTGCAGCGAACCCGAGTTCCTGGCCCGTGGTCCTGCTGGTGTAGATATCTACTCGGCAGCTTGCAAAGACTCAAAAGTGCTGATGAGCTGTGACGCTAAAGAATGTTCCATCAGTGAGTACACAACAGACGCTGGCGACTAGATTGTCAAAATTCGCAACCAGAAAACCCCACAACTGACTCACCGCTTCCCTTAGCCGCATAACAACGGTGACGAGCGGCCGATCTCAAATTTCATTTCGTACAAGTCTGGAGAATCTCTCAAGAACCATACACTCGGATAGCATGTGGCGGAGTCAGGACATGTCAGGGGAATTGAAGAGCACGGGGTATTTCAGACACAGGCTTGCAACAGCCGCTGACCTCGATGCGTTGCGCTTGCTGATGCATGCCGCCATTAGTGAACTGCAAAAGCCCTTTCTTGATACAAACCAGATTGAATCCAGCCGGACGATTATGGGCCTCGATACGCAACTCATCGAAGACGGCACATATTTTGTGATTGAACTGGACGGCAAGATTGTCGGTTGCGGTGGCTGGAGCAGGCGCGCCACGCTTTATGGCGGGGATCAAACACCAGGGCGAGACAGTGGCTTGCTGAATCCGGCAGTTGATCCCGCCAAGGTGCGCGCCATGTACACCCACCCGGAGTACGCCCGGCGGGGCATTGGGCGTCTGATCTTGTCGCTGTGCGAGGATGCAGCCAGGCAAGCGGGATTCAACAAGGTTGAACTGATGGCAACAATGTCCGGGGAGCCACTCTATCGGGCGTACGGTTTTCTACCGATTGAATCTATTCTCGATGATCGAGGCGGAGCACCCGTTCCTTTACTACGCATGCAGAAGGCAGTGGTGTAAATCCTAAAGCCTGGCGATGCCCTGAGACAGCACAAGACAAAGTGGATAGTCCACATCACTTGCGATACATTCCCGAAGGTGGGAAACCCTGATTATTCTGCGTGACGGCAACCCAACAGTCCCAAGCACCCTTTCCAGACGCCCTCAAGAGATAATTGGCCAATGGCACACATCATCATGATTACTGGCGCACACGGCACCGGCAAGACGACGTTGGTGAACGATCTCGCTGGGCAGGTACCGGGCCATGTGCTGTTTGACATGGACAGTATCATTGAGCAGGCATCAACCCTGGCAAATCGCAACATCAGGACGAGGCCGGACAGTTGGCCAACCTACAACAATCTCTGGCTTTCCATTCTGAAAGCAGTGAGCGATAACGGATTGACGCCTGTACTCTTCTCGCCGATGCACCCTGAGGAACTCAAGACGCCAGATTGGTGCGATCACGTCGCATGGATTGGTCTCAATTGCACAGAGGAGGAACTCCGCGAGCGACTTGCTGCACGGAACTGGGAAGCTGACCAAATTAACGAAGCTGTTGATGACCTCACTCACACCAGGGAGGTCGTGGATAACATCATCATTACGTCAGGTCTGACTGTAGCTGAGGTCAGCCAGCGCCTGGCAGATCTCATTCAGACATCGCCGGGGCAATTGCTGGCGTCCGAGTAAGGTCTCACCACAACCTCGCCAAAACTGCTCACCAACATCCCCCGGCCGTCATCTCGCGAATTTATAAATCCTTTGATATTGGGTCATAGAAAGAGCTACCCGCCTTTTCCAATGAAAAAGCATCATCTGACCCTTTTAGCGAACTTATCCCTGATCTTTCAATATTGGCAGATTACCTTTTCGTCCGTATACTGATACCAGATTGCTGAATCAGGGCCGCTATTTGCAGATTTTTGGAAATGTGGGCTAGAACAAAATCCGCCCTTATTGAGCGAGCTACAACAATCCAATCTAAATGAGGGATAAATCATGAAAGCCGCCGTACTCCGCCAGGTAAACAAACCCATGGAGATAGAAGACATCATCGTGTCGAAGCCGGGACCGCGAGAAGTACTCGTGCGGGCCGCCGCAACGGGTGTCTGTCATTCGGATCTGCATTTTTACAATGGCACTTACCAGCGGGAACTGCCCATGGTGCTCGGCCACGAGTGTGCCGGCATTGTCGAACAGGTGGGCGCTGATGTGCGTTACGTGAAACCAGGCGACCACGTTATTACCTGCCTCTCTGTATTCTGTGGCCATTGTGAGCATTGCCTCACCGGGCATCTTAGCCTGTGCGAGTCTGACGAGGTTCGTCGAGACCCTGACGAAACACCACGATTGAGCAGCGGCGGTGTTGCGGTTGGCGCTTTTGCCCAACTGGGATCTTTTGCTGAACAAATGCTTGTTCACGAGCATGCAGTTGTAAAAATTGACCGGGACATGCCCCTCGACCGGGCTGCGCTTATTGGCTGCGCTGTCACCACAGGTATTGGCGCCGTTATTCATACAGCCAAAGTTGCCGCGGGCGAAACCGTGGCGGTTATTGGTTGTGGTGGCATCGGGCTCTCCAGCATCAACGGCGCCTACCTCGCTGGCGCCAGTCGAATCATCGCAATCGACCGTGTCCCTGCAAAACTGGAACTGGCGAAACGATTTGGCGCCACGGACACCATCAACGCTGCCGACGTCGATGCAGTTGCGGCTGTACTGGAGAGGACCAGTGGCGGGGTGCACCATGCGTTTGAAGCAATTGGTCTCAAGGTCACGGCCGAACAGTCGTTCCAGATGATCAAGCGCGGTGGCGCTGCCACGGTGATTGGCATGATTCCACCCACCGAAACGGTCAATTTGCCTGGCTGGCAGTTTATCGGCGAGAAGCGCATCGAGGGTTCTTTTATGGGCTCAGACCGGGTGCGCATCGATATGCCAAGATTTGTCTCTCTGTATATGCAGGGACGGCTACATCTCGACGAACTGATTTCAGGCCACATCCAGCTCAAGGATGTTAACGAGGCACTGCTTGCACTGGAGACAGGGGAAGTTGCCAGGAACGTCATCATGTTCGACGCGGGAGTGTAAACGCCATGGCACGCTCGAAAATACTGGTGATAACAGCACTGATCCTCGCCCCGGCATTGGCCGTGGGCGAGTCTGCCTACTATTCGCCGCCAACGCGAAACGAGCATCCTGACAAGGTACTGTGGGGTGACACCCATCTGCACACCAGCCTGTCGGTTGACTCATCTGGTCGGGGTAATGAAACCCTCACCATCGACAAGGCCTACCGCTTTGCCCGCGGCGAAGCAGTGCGCACCAATAATGGCGAAACATTCAAACTGTCGCGTCCGCTGGATTTTCTGGTTGTTGCAGATCACGCCGTGAACATGGGCGTTATTCCCCGCCTGCAGGCGCGGGACCCAATCCTGCTGGACACGCCCGTCGGTCGCAAGTGGCGGGAGATCTGGGATCGCGGCGGCTGGGCAGTGGGCGAGGCGTTGAAAGCTGATTCGTTCGAGGAGTGGCAGGCTGCCGTCAAACGCCTGGATATCCCTTCAGGCCAGCCAGAGTCGTTTTTCTGGGAAGCCTGGAACGACGACTACGTCGACGACGAGAGATTCCGCCGCTCTGTCTGGGAAGAGGTCTGCTCTGCCGCCGACCGGTACAACGAGCCAGACAAATTCACCGCGTTTATCGGCTACGAGT
Source organism: uncultured Pseudomonadales bacterium (assembly GCA_964351065.1). Lineage (GTDB taxonomy): Bacteria > Pseudomonadota > Gammaproteobacteria > Pseudomonadales > Azotimanducaceae > JANQJA01. The sequence continues at coordinate 11,764 of CAYGNA010000017.1, read as the reverse complement.
GGACGCCGGCCGGCTCTCACCCAAAAGCATCGAACCTGCACCGCAATGTCATTTTTCGTGACGATCGCAGCCGCGCCTGCCAGGTTCTACCCTTTTCCACCCAGGACAGCGCCAACGTTGAAGAGCTGTGGAACTACATGGCCAACTATGAATCCACCACAGGCGGACAGGTACTGGCCATTCCCCACAACGGTAATCGAACCGGCGGGCTGATGTTTGCGCCCAAAAACTATGACGGAAAGCCGCTCGACCTGAACTACCTTCGCACCCGGCAGCGCTGGGAGCCTCTCCTGGAAGTTACCCAGATCAAGGGCGATTCGGAAACTCATCCGCTGCTCTCGCCTACCGACGAGTTTGCCGACTTCGAGACCTGGCCACCTTTTTATACCAACACCGCTGAGAAGGCGCAGTACGAGTACGCTCGCTCGGCGCTCAAACTGGGGCTCGACTACCAGGCCACTATGGGTGTTAATCCATTCAAGTTTGGCATGGTTGGCAGCACCGATTCCCACACGGGTGTCTCGGCAGTGGCCGAAAACAATTTTACCGGTAACTACCCGCTCATTGAGCCATCGCCATACCGTGCCCGCGGCGCCTGGTGGTTCTCGGCTTCCGGTCTCGCCGCAGTCTGGGCGAGGGAGAACACGCGCGACGCCATCTTTGCTGCCATGAAACGGCGCGAGACCTTTGCGACTTCTGGCACGCGCATGACGGTTCGATTCTTCGGTGGCTGGCACTTCACCGAGCAGGACATTAACCGGCCCGATTACGTGGATGTAGGTTACGCCCGGGGTGTGCCCATGGGCGCTGATCTCTCGGCAGCACCAAAAGGGGCCGCGCCGACGTTTATGATTCAGGCCGCACGTGACCCACAGGCAGCAAACCTGGATCGGATCCAGGTGATCAAAGGATGGCGCGATAAAGCGGGCGAAACACATGAAAAGATTTTTGATGTTGCGCTCTCAGACGGACGCCAACCTGACGCCAATGGCAACATTCCACCGGTGGGCAGCACGGTCGACATCGAGCAAGCCAGTTACCAGAACAATATCGGCGATCCCGAACTGGCGGTTGTCTGGCAGGACCCGCAGTTCGATCCGAAGGAACTCGCGTTTTACTACGTACGCGTACTGGAAATTCCAACCCCGCGTTGGACAACCTACGATGCTGCATTCTACGGTAACGACATCGATAGCATCCCCCCGCGTGCGCCTCGCATCATCCAGGAACGGGCCTATACGTCACCCATCTGGTACTCGCCCTGAGACAGATTTGTATGGTGTGATATTTGCGTGATGCAAATAGGGCTATGCCACAAACGCGGCGACTCGTTCGATTACCCAGAACCCGGCGAGCGTTCCCGTGGCATAGCCCGCACCATGCCGAATCCAGTATTCGCTCAGGTGCCAGTGAGCGGTTACATACCGCAGAGCGCTCAGCAATAGTACGCAAGTAACTACAAATGCAAGCTGACCCAGTTCAACACCCACGTTAAAACCAAGCAAGCCGGCGATCAGGTCGTTCGCCGGCAGGGCAATGTCGGCAAGCACAGCGGCAAATCCAAGGCCGTGCAGCAGTCCAAACAGTGAGGACACGAGCAGCGGATAGCGCGTCGTCAACGTCTTGCGTCCGCGAACAATTTCGGCTGCAAGAAACACGACACTGAGCGCAATGACCGCCTCAACCCAGGGGATGGGCAATCTCAAAACACCCAGCGAAGCCAGCGCAAGCGTTACGGAATGTGCAAGCGTAAAGCCGGAGATGGCGAGCAGAATTCGCGGTAGTGAACCGGCTATCCAGATCAGGCAGGCAATAAACAGCAGGTGGTCATAACCGATCCAGATGTGCTCAAACCCCAGCCAGACATACTGCAGGAAGGCGCGTGGCGAATCACCAGAACCTGGCAAAACCCAGGTCATCTCCCGCGGCCGCAGCGAGAGCGTCTGCACGCGCTCGCCCTCTAACCAGCGAATCACTGTCGGCACGGCAACAACCTGTAGCGGCCAGACAACAGAAAGCTGTGCACCAGCAAGGTTGCCTGCGCATACATAACGGGCACGATCGGCCGACCGCATTGCGGGTTCACAAAAAGCAGGCATGAGCACCGAGGGCCGGTTGCGCGGGTCTACCTGGGGCGGCGAGCGAACGATTACCTCAACATCCGTACCCGCGCCGGAGCGTAGCTCAACATAAAGGGGGCGCAGGTCATCGCCATTCGCTGGGGCCAACCAGCAAAGACTCACAGCAATGATGAGTAGTCTCATCACGGCGTTGATGTGGGCAGTGAAGGTGCTGTGGGCGCGGCCAGATCTGAGGCAATCGATACGGCATAATTTGACCGCGCTTCAACAAAAAACCTTTGCTGTGCCCCGGCAACCCGGGCCGCAACAATGTCGTCGGCAACGCGCGCCCTGATCTGCTCAATCGGCGGCAACTCAGGTATCTGTACGCGGTTCAACAGCACCAGGTGCTGGCCGTAGGTTGAGGTAATCGGGCCCTGCCAACGAGACGGATCAGCTGTTAGACCTGCCAGTTCCGCCACAAAATCTTTCCCGAAGTGAGCAGCCACTTCGTCTGGACTCCTGTCGATGTAATAGCGGTGGTACAGGAATCGCTGGCCATACTCACCCGCATCGTTAAAGCTGACCGCCTGGGCATTCAACTCATCACGTAGCGATGCTGCCGCAGGTGTTGTGGTATCGGGCCCAACAAAGACATGCGCAAATGTATACCGTGCTGGCTCCCGGTATTCATCCTCATGGTCCCTGTACCAGGCTTCCAGATCGGCTTCAGTAACGTCAACCGCGTCTCTCGCCCAGGCATCGTTTACCCACAGCAGGCGGTCAATCAGGCGCCGGCGTTTGGCATAATCTTCCTGCTCCAGCCCCATGGCCAGTGCCTCGCGATACAGCACTTCCTCCCGCACAAATTCATTGATCAAATCTTCTCGTGACCCGGGTCTCATGACTTCAAAGCGCTGCCTGGCTGCTGCCGTGTCAAGCATCGGATCGCGTGCGACCATCCACTCAACCAGGACGTCAGCGTCCACTTTGATCTGCCGCGCATCCTCAGCGCCATTTGCCAGCACAAACAATCCGTAGAGCGCCGCGCCCGCGACAATAAAGTGAATAACAGGCTCCAGCAGTAACCCCCGCAACCTTTGAGGCATGAAAAATCTCAGGGCTCCAGGCCCCTGAACAGCAACATGCCGCTTTCCTGCGCTACCTCCATGACAGAGAGCGGGAAGTCATCGCGATACCAGGATGGTAGCCCGTACAGCACCTGACCAAACAGGGCCTGCGCAATCTGCGGATCAATACCTGGCCGCACGGCGCCGGCGGCAATCGCACGGCGCATCCGGTCCTCGGAAACAGCGCGCACAGCCGCATTGCGCATGTTGAGCACGCGCCGCTGCTGCGGATGAAGATAGCCCAACGCGTTCAGCAACGTAAAAGGTCCGGCTTCGCTGGCATGAAATTGAAAGAGGTTCTGCCGATGGATAAAAATTTCATCCACCGCGCTGGTGCCAAAGTCCATGGCAATCTGGTGGCTGCGCTCAAGGATACGAACACCACGCAGATAACACTGCGACAGCAAATCGCGCTTGTCCATTGCATAGTGGTAAACCACGGTCTTGGAGACGCCCAATTGCTTGGCCATGCGAGGAATTGAAGCCCCCGCACCCTCCTGGTTAAACGCCCGGGTTGCGGCGCGCATGATTTCTTCATATCGATCAAAGTCAGGCGAGATGCCTTCGGGTACACCTACCAGGTCTGTGCCGGCAGCCAGTCGATAGGACGGCTCAATCGACTGACCAGGCGTCAGGATACCGTGCCGCAAGATGTCCATGACCTCCTGGGTGACCCGCGTCTGGCTCTTGGTCTTTGCGGCCGTGGCAAGCCACTCGTCAAACAGGACAAAGCGCTCAAGGTAGTTGAGTATCACCTCACCGTTTGTTTCCGGGTGACAGGGGCGAATGGATCCTTCATCAACGCCAAGCTGAACGAGAGCGATGATCTCGTCCAGAAGCCCCTGGCGCCGACGCGTAATACGCCGCCGAATATCAGCGGGAAATCCGCCAAGAAACGGCATGGCCACTTTCAGTTCTGGCGCCTCGGCCAGATCGCGCCAGACAAAATCCAGCAGCCGTTCCAGCGCACTGTCACCGGTGGCTGCACTCAGGCAGGCTTGCCGCTTGTCGATGGTCCATTGCAGCACTTCCGCCACCAGCCGATCACGACCCGGGAAGTAGTGATACAGCGTGGTGTAAGAAATCCCGAGTTCTTCGCCAATATCCTGGAGTCTCGCCTGCATCACGCCCTTGTTCCGCATGACACTGACAACGGCAGTTAGTACTTCCTCGCGGCGCGAGATATCGGCGGATTCTTTAATGGACAAAAGCGCGGGCCTGATGCGTGACAAAGCTGCGCCTGATCGTCTACCAACGCTACCGCTACTGTCAAATCGACGCGCTACCGACAACCCTGATTCACCCGTTGCGCGGGAAAATGTCGGTAATGCGGCCGCGATATCGCTCCAGGCTGTCCTCATCCAGTTCGATGCCAATGCCGGGCCGGTTTGAGGGGATCAGATAGCCATCCACCCATTCAAACGGTTCTTTAACAATCTCGTCGAAGAAGTCGCGGGACTTGTAGATGCTTTCCAGAATCAGGAAATTTGGTACATGCGCCGCAACCTGTAACGCTGCGGCTGTGATAATGGGGCCACCCCACACGTGAGGCGCCATCTGCACATAGTGCGCCTCCGCCAGCGCGGCAATTTTTTTAAACTGGGTAATGCCGCCACAACTGCCCAGGTCCGGCTGGGCAACGCCGCAAGCGCTGGCATCAAATACACGACGGAAGTCATGAATGGTCGCCAGTCGCTCGCCGGTCGCAACAGGGATCGTGGTCGCGCGCGCTATTCGCCCCATCTCCACCGCATTCTCTGGCGGACAGGGCTCTTCCAGCCACAGCGGATCATATTGCTCCAGTCGACGCGCGAGCCGAATCGCAGACATGGGCGTTATCTGCCCGTGGGTACCAATACAGATATCCGCACGATCGCCAACGGCTTCCCGAATCGCCTTCACCGACGCCTCTGCATGGCGCAACTCGGAGAGCGGCAGGTCCCAGGGTGGTACCGGCATATGACCGCGCCATGCCTGCTTCAGCGGATCAAACTTGACGGCGGTAAACCCTTCCTCAACCAGGCCAAGCGCAAGCTCACCCAGTCGTTCGGGATTGCGGGTCCAATCCCAGGTGGTCTCAATCAGGTTACCCTCACGTGCCGGATCATAGATGTATGTGTAAGTTCGCACACGATCCCGGTGCAGCCCACCCAGCAGGTTATAGACAGGGGTGTCGAAATGTTTGCCGCAAATATCCCATAAGGCAATATCGAAGGCGCTGATGAGCCCCACGGTAACGTAATCCGGGTGCTGCGAGGTGAGACCCGAATACATCAGGGAAAACAGCGCCTCGCGCTCAAGCGGGTCCCGGCCTTTCAGGAAAGTATCGAAGATGTCCTCTACCATGGCCTCGAATCCCCGCTCGAGCCCATGCAGACAATTCAGAATTGCAGTCTCTCCCCACCCTACGATCCCGTCGTCCGTCTCCAGCCGAACGAAGTACCACAAAAATCCGCCAACATTGGGCTCATTAGTTTTAATCACATAGCTTTTGACGCTCTTTAGCTTCATTTTTGCCTTTATCCCTCTATAAATCGCCAAACTGGATAAGGATGTTACATTCATAATTCTATATTCTCAATATCTTCCAATATTGTGAGATACATGTTGCAAATATATTTTTGAGCGAAAATCTGGAAATTTCGGCAGATTACTCATACATCCCTATAGTCAAGGATGAAACTGGTTGAAGTTACAGTATGAGCGACACTGGCTGCAGACCCTGACAACCCGTGCGAAATGCAGCCGACCTGCAGCAGGCTCCTAGTCGAGCGCGGCCAGGCCCTGGTACAACAGGGACAAATCCTGGGAGGACACCTGGTCGATTGACAGGGGATAAGACTCGTCATACCAACTGGGCAGGTTGTAGATTCCCCGCCCCATCATTGGCTGCACCAGCTCCGGGTTGATATCCGACCGCAGATAGCCGGCTTCTATCGCCCGCTCGCGGCGCTTGATTGAGGTAATGCTATTGCCCCGGTTCTTGAGACGTATGATGCGCAAATGGTGTGGCTTAAGGTACTGGAGCGCATCCAGGTTTGTAAATGGGCCAGCCTCGCCGGCATGGAAGCTATACAAACTGTTGTGACTGATAAAGGTTTCGTCGAGCGGATTTTCAGCCTGCTCCCACGCAATGCGATAGCACATCGCCATAACGTTTGCCGCTCGTTCATAGCAAAGGTAGAGGAGATCCGTCTTATCCTCTGCATACTGATAAATCACGGTTTTTGATACGCCGAGTTCCGCGGCGATCTTTGGCACAGTCGCGTGCCCGCTATCCTGGTTAAACTGGCGGGTTGCGACCCGAAGGATCGCTTCATACCGCGCAATCTCAGGATCATCCGCAGGATTGAAGCCCAGCAACTCCTCGCCAGGAGTAAAAGCGTGGGACGGAGGTGGCAACACGGCGCGGTTTTCAAGGAGCCCAAACCGCAGGATGGATGTCAGCTTGTTGGCGATCTCGGCAAGAGGCGCACGCCGAACGCGCCCGGGCATGTCCATATCGAAGCGCACGTATGACTCAACATTATGAACGATGAAGTTTGACACGGTCAGCGCGTGAACCGGCCGGATAGAACCTTCGTCTATACCCGCCTGAACCAGGTTTGCCACGCCAAGCACCAACTCATCTCGCGCTGCCTGAACGCGCTGCCGGTTTTCTTCCGGCAGTGCAATTAGCGCTGGAATGCCAACCTTCTTGTCCCGATCTTCAATGAGATCCCTGGCAACAAAGTCGATGAGCTGGTCCAGTGCTGTTGTACCGCTGACAGACGCCAGGTGACTGGTACGCAAATTGAGGTTCCAGGTCAGTATCTCCTCAATCATGTGGCTGGCACTGTGAAAATGGTGGTAGATCGCTGAATGGGCAATATTGAGCGCATCTGCAACATCCTGCAGACGAGTCGAGAGCACCCCTCGCTCGCGCATGACCCGGGAGGCGATAGCAAGCCGGTTTTCGCGTTTCGCCTGCACTCTGGAAATCCCGGGAGGCATGGCAGGGTTGGAAAGGGGGGGAGGTTTTGAAACAGCACTCGCGCTTTTGCGTAGCGGCCTGGAAGACTCAGGAGGCACAGAACTTTTATCAACCGGTGGCGCCATCGCGAACCATTACACTACTGCTTTACAGAGCCAGAAACTGTAAATGATCAGCTAGTAAAAGGCTATTGTGCGTTCGCGCGCTCGCAAATACCGGGCACCCGAAAAATGCTCCTCCACCCCAAAAAAAACGGGTGCCAAAAAGGCACCCGTCGCTCGGGGGAAGAGGGGGACTAATCCCCCGAACGGGTCAAAATGCCTGCTCGATCCTGAAGGTAACCATGCGCCCAAGCGCAGAGTTTCCGCTCAGGATAGGGTCAAAGCCTGAGGAGTCCACCAGCGCTTTCGGGCGGCTGCCGAACAGATTGGAAACACTTACGCTGGCAAGCAACGGTGCCGAACTGGGCCGCCAGTTAAGGGCATACTGGTAATACAGGCTAAACACCGCCTGTGATTCGATCTTGCCGTCCTTGTTCGAGAAGGGGATCGCACCAGCAACGGTCAGGTCATCAACCTCATCGTGCCAGGTAAATGCCAGTCTCGCGACATGATCGCCGTACATGTAAGCCAATGAGCCGTTCATCCGAATCTTGGGCATCGGCTGACGCTGGCAACAGTCATTGCGGTCGCCAGCACCCTCACGGAGCGGCGCATCTGCGGAGTTGTGATACTGGAATTTTTCGTTAAACGTCGCATTCAACGTCGCAACAAAAGCTCCCCAATTACCCCCGATCACGGGCAGTTGGTTGGCACTGAATCGATACCGGGTCTGGACGTCGTAAGCTGTCACAAACCGACCAGTTGTATTTGCAGGACCACCGTAGTGCTCGATGATAGGCCCATACTGACTGCCGCGCACAAAGGCATCTGTCTCAAGACCGGCGGTTGTGATCCAGCTCTGACGGAAGGTGTTGGCACAATCAGCCGTGGGCGCGTTACCACAGTCTGCCACCAGGGCAAGATTGAAACGCTCCTGCTCGATCGGCACCCTGTCACGAATCAGGATGTCACGGATTTCGCCAAGGAATTCGATATCGATGTAGTTCAAATCAATCGACAGGTCTCCCTGCAACAAACGGAATGACACACCCGCAGACGTCGCCCGGGATGTCTGGGGACCAAGCCCTGGGTTAGCGCCAATAAAATCAATAGCCTCTTCACCCACTACCGTTTTGTCGCCACCGGCACCAAGATCATAGGTACAGCCACTATTCGGGTACCCCGTATCCGCATCCAGTACGATGTTGTAGGCCGTTTCAAGCACCTGACAGGTTGGGTCCTGCGCAGCGCGATCCGCTTGTCGTTGTGTGCCGACTACCTGATTTTGGTTAGGCGTCACAAACCCTTCTGAGTAACTCGCCCGCAGCGACATCCAGTCGTTCGGCTGGTATAACACCGCATACTTGGGCACAAACCGGCTAAAGGAAGGTTTCACGCTGGTGTTGCCAATCGACGCCTCGTATTCAACATCGGTGTGCCGACCGGCCAGTTGAAGCTCAACATAACCAATCTTGGCATGATCAAGCACGGGCAATACAAGCTCAGCAAATGCGTCGACCGCGCGCTCGTGCGAACTGCGTCTTGGGAAGCCAGTGCCGTACAGGTTTGTGTTGGTCTCATTGATCTGATTGGGCAAGAAGTCCTCCCCTTCATCCCGGAACTGAGCACCAACAGCTAGGCCCACAGCACCACCGGAGGCAGCATAGGGCAACTCAAAGAGTGGTCCTCGCAGGATAAAGTCAACCAGCTTGATGGTGTTGATCGAGCGGTCCTTGTTCTCCGTCATCACACCCTCAACCATCTCGGGCGTATTGAACGCCGGGTTTGGAATCATGGCGGTCGGATCATTCGGATGCTGGATAAATTCAGGTGTGAGCTCATTCTGGGGAACATAGTCCACAATCGGAAACTGGCTGGTGATAAAAGGATTGAACGGGATACAGTCCCCTTCCACACCGCGGGGCGTTACCCCATTGGCATTTCGCAGGCAGTTGATGCGCCCGAGCATGTTGCCGAATGAAGAGTTATAGGTAGAGCCCCAGGCTTCCGCATAGTCTTTTTGGCGCTCACCCCACACGAACGAGAGTTCTGTTTCCCAGGCAGTGTTGGGAATGGCAAATTCCACACCACCGGCCAATCGGAGATTACGTTCTTCCCGATCCCTCAAGGCCCAGCCACCATCCTGAACATAACTCGGCAAACCCTGCACGTGACCGTAACTAAAGGGCGTCCAACGCTCCAGGGTAATATCGTTAGCAAACGGAATACCAGCATCCGGATCAAAGCGATCCTCAATGCCGTCGCCGTCGGAGTCCTGCCCGGCAACGCCGGCGAGCAACACCGGGTTACCCCACTGTGACTGCTCACGCGGCACCACGTCAGGAATGCCATCGCCGTTCAGGTCATCGGCAATACCATCACCGTTACCGTCTACACCGCGATCAGGCAGACCATCAGGACCGTTACAGCCGTTGAAATCACAGTTGTCCTGGGCGTACAGGAACTGGTCACCGTCCGCCGCATCATATCGAGCATCCCCATCCACATCTGCAAATGCACGCATGGGGTTACCCGGATGATCACCCGGAACGGTCAGCGGTTCTGTCTGGGCAACGTGCGGCGAAGGCCAGGCACGGGTATTGACGTTTCGCTTGCCGAACATCAGGTCAGCCCACAGCGTCATGTCATCGCTCAAGTCGAACTCAAATCGCGAGTAGCCGTGAATATAAGCGGGAATTTCGCCCTGGTAGTCGAGCATGTAGGACATGCTCATGCCACAGTCACGCCCATTCGGATGAGGAATACCCCACCGGTTGTTGTAGGCGACTGTAGGATCATCTACCCCCCGACCGATAAAGCCGAAGTTGGGATTGGCGGCCTGAATCGGGTTACCGTTCGCATCCGTGGGCACCATAAACGTATGACCACATCCGGGAGAAGGTCGCTTCTGCGCTACCAAATCGCCGGTGCCGGTGGTGACAAGGTCACCCATCGCATCCCGCACAGTCCGTAGCGCACCGCCTGGGAAACCCTGCCGCGGCACCCTGTCCCGGATTGCCGTGTCAAAACAGTTACCGGTTCCCGGATCATTCAGGTCATCACGGCAACCCGCTTTGAATTCGGGAAAGTTATATTGCTCAACGCGCTCTCTTTGACGATATTCCAATGCGAACATGGCTCTCGCACGATCCCCATTGGCGCCAAACATAATGCCCAGCTTTTCATCGGGGGACGACACGTCCAACAGGTCGCTCCGCTCATAGCGAATCTTGAACCCCTCAAAGGTCTTCCGCGGAATATAGTTGATCACGCCGGCGATCGCCTGAGTGCCATAGAGCGCGGACGCACCATCAAGCAGCGTCTCGATGCGCTGGATGGCAATCTGCGGATAGTTAAAATTGGCATCACCAAAGGGTAGTCGCCGACCATCCATCAGACTCAAGGTCGCATCAGCGCCCAAACCCCTGATATTGGCAAACCCCACGGCGGCCTGGGCGCTTTCCCCACCCTGACCACCAATATCGGCATTGTGCGGCGTGGCGATAATCTGGGTACCCACGTTATAGGTTTGCCCCCAGAGAATGTCAGCGGTGTTAAGCGTGCTCGCCTGCTCGATATCGACACTGTCGATAACCGAGATAGGTGATGCGAGGTCGTAATTGTCACGCTTGATGTACGAACCGGTGACGGTAACTTCCTCGATTGCAGGTGCCTGTTCAGCCTCGACAACAATCGCCGTACCGAGCCAGGGCATGGCTATCAAAAGCCATCCAGCTAGTCGCATCTTCATAGTTTCCCTCTGCTTTATTGTTCATTTAGCACGGCAAGAAACAGTGAAAACTCGACCGAATTCTGCCCTGCCTGAAAAAATATGCAGGACGCGGTTTTTTATGTCAACCCATTATAAATATCTCTTTTTATCTATTTATGTTACATATACGTTATTTATCTGTTTATTATCAATAACTTAAGTTATCTTACATTTAGTCTATATGTGTCTCTTTTTATTCTATTTTTATATCTTAGGATTAATCATTGAAGAATTATTCTTCCGGACAGGCTGCCGAAAACCTAATCCCACGGCCCTCGCATTCAGAGCGCTTTGACAGGCACCACCCGCTCTGCTTCTCCCTCGCCGAACTGCAGTCCATCCCAGCAACCGCTCTCTTTTAGCATAGGTTCTACAAAAACTTTTGCCTCGCCAGGCAGCCGGGTGAGGCGATGCTTTAAATCGAGCAGGGTCTTGGCGCGATAGGCAAACCCATTGACAGCCCCTGCCAGGTCCTGGCCCTTTGATAGCAGCAGCATCAGTTCACCCATGGGCAGGTAGTAGTCCGCCACCAGCTTCAGGAAGGGGCGCAACACTGCAGCTTGCAAGTTTTCCGCAGCCAACCACTCTCCATTCCAGCCAGAAAGGTCATCAACAAAGTGTGTCCACTGGTAGGTTCTGATTGCCGTTTCTTTCATCAAATTGCAGGCTGTGGGATCAACCGCGTACTGGGTGAGCTGCCCATAAAGTGCAATATCAGCAATCGAGGG
>CAYGNA010000016.1:0-23694 GCA_964351065.1 uncultured Pseudomonadales bacterium | reverse complement strand
GTGTGACCCCGCCAACGTTGAGGCGCTGCCACCGCTGAAAGTTGACGAACCAACAATCTCGATGACCTTCCAGGTGAATACATCGCCTTTCGCCGGACGTGAAGGCAAGTTTGTTACCAGCCGAAATATCAAGGATCGTCTGGAGCGTGAGTTGATTCACAACGTGGCACTGCGTGTTGAGCCCACCGAGCATGCCGACAGGTTCAAGGTGTCGGGACGGGGTGAACTCCACCTTTCCGTGCTGATCGAAAACATGCGTCGTGAAGGTTATGAGCTTGGTGTGTCCCGACCTGAAGTCATCTTCAAGGAAGTTGAAGGTAAGCGACAGGAGCCGTTCGAGAATGTGCTGCTGGACGTTGAGAGCATCCACCAGGGCTCAGTTATGGAAGCCATGGGTACCCGCAAGGGCAACCTGACCAACATGGTGCCGGATGGTAAGGGCAGGGTAAGGCTCGAGTTTCTCGTGCCAACCCGCGGCCTGATTGGTTTTCGCTCCGAGTTTCTGTCGATGACCTCAGGAACCGGTATTTTGACCAGTGTCTTTTCTCACTATGCCGATGTGGTAAGCAATGAGGTTGGTAGTCGCGTTAATGGTGTGCTGGTTTCCATGGCTACCGGCAAGAGCCTTGCGTTTGCACTCTTCAATCTTCAGCCCAGAGGGCGTTTGTTTATTGGGCCCAACGAAGAAGTCTATGAGGGCATGGTGCTTGGTTTGCACACCCGGGGTAATGACCTGAACGTCAACCCGCTGAAGGGTAAACAGTTGACGAACATTCGCGCCGCAGGCAGTGACGAAAATGTTATTCTCACAGCGCCAGTCAGACATTCGCTGGAACAAGCGATTGAGTTCATTGATGATGATGAACTCGTGGAAGTAACGCCCCAGAGTATCAGGATTCGCAAGAAACTCCTGACCGAGGTTGACAGAAAGCGAGCGGGCCGAGCCAACGTTGCCTAGAGGGGCCCTGGCCAGGTCTGCCTAACCTGAACTGCCTTGCGAGTAGTCTCTGCGGAGCCGTCACGCAATAACAGGAAACAAAGATGTTGCCACTGTATCCCGAGATTAAACCTTATTCTCGACACATGATAAAAGTCGATGACGTCCACGAACTTTACGTGGACGAAAGCGGGATTCCCCATGGTATACCTGTTTTGTTTATACACGCGGGTCCAGGGTCAGGTTGCGAATTTGATAGTCGCTGTTTTTTTAATCCTGAGAAGTACCGCATAGTGTTGTTTGATCAGCGTGGTGCGGGACGCTCCACACCGCACAGCGAACTCAATGACAACACGACAGCTCACCTTGTTGATGACATGGAAAAAATTCGCGAGTCCCTCGGAATAGAAAAGTGGGTCTTGTTTGGTGGTGGATGGGGTGCAACCCTGGCGTTGGTTTACGCTGAAACCTATCCCGAGCGAGTTGAGGGGATCATCTGTCGTGGCGTGTTCCTCGGGCGTCAGCAGGATATTGACTGGATTTATCGCGACGGCGCGAGTCGCTTCTTCCCTGACCATTGGGAGGATTTTGTAGCGCCCATACCTGTTGAGGAACGAGACGATTTTGTTCGTGCCTACGGTAAGCGCATGGGGGGTGCAGACGAATTAGCCCGGATGGGGGCAGCGAAAGCATGGTCGCGCTGGGAAGCAGACTGCTCGACGCTTCACCCGCATCAACGTCTGGTTAAACACTTCACGGACGCGCACCGGGCATTGGCACGTTGTCGCATTGGCGCACATTATTATGCCAATGGCTGTTTCCTCGAAGCGAACCAGATCCTCGATAATATTGACGCCATACAGGATATTCCGGGTATTCTTGTCCATGGTCGTTTCGACATGATTTGCCCGCTTGATAATGCCTATGCCTTACATGAGGCTTGGCCGGTATCGCAGATGTACATTGTGCGCGAGGCCGGTCATGCCGCCACCGAGCCCACCCTGATTGATGCGCTGATTCGAGCCACCCGCGACATGGCGCTCAGACTGGAGCCTGACTACAACCTGTAGTTGGTACCTGGTAACTAAAAAAACGGCCTCCAAAAGCTGGTAACCAAAGACCATGTTCGGTTTGATTCAAAGGGTGAGTGAAGCCAGTGTTGTTGTAGAAGGGCAGACTGTCGGTGCCATCGGGCCAGGAATTCTACTGCTGCTTGGTGTGGCTCATGAGGATGGCGAACCGCAATCAGAAAAACTCCTGCATAAAGTTCTCAACTACCGTATTTTTCCTGACGCCAACGGGCATATGAATCTAAGCCTTACGGATACTGGCGGAGGGTTGCTGATTGTCTCCCAATTTACGCTGGTTGCAGATACCAAAAAGGGACTTCGCCCCTCGTTTTCATCTGCAGCGCCGCCTGCACTTGCTGAACAAGTCTATGACGACTTTGTGGCAGCAGCCAGAAAGCGCCATCCAATCGTGGGCACAGGACGTTTTGGCGCGGACATGAAAGTCACGCTCGTCAATGATGGCCCCGTCACCTTTATGCTGACCAGCTAATCTGTTCAGCTGGTTATTCTGCAAGGGTGTTTATTCGGATTCTGCGGCGGGGTTTTCTTCTTCGACCGGTTTGCGAATCCAGGTTGAAAAAAAGATGCCAGCTTCGAATAGCAACCACATGGGCAGGGCCAGCAGAACCTGCGAAATCACGTCGGGTGGGGTTAGCAGCATGCCGACTACAAAACAGCCGACTACAACATAGGGCCGTTTTTTGCGCAGATTGTCCACAGTGGTAGCGCCGGACCAAACTAACAGGACTGTTGCTATTGGAATTTCAAACGCCAGTCCAAACGCAAAAAAGAGTTTCAGTACGAAATCCAGGTATCGGTTGATGTCCGTCATCACGGATACACCTTCAGGCGCGGCGCTGGTAAAGAAGCCAAACACCAGGGGGAAGACCACGTAAAAGGCAAAGGCAATACCCGCATAAAACAGCACCACGCTGGAAAACAGCAACGGCAGCGCGATGCGCTTTTCATTGGAATAGAGTCCCGGGCTGACGAAGCTCCAGATCTGGTGGAGTATGTAGGGAATCGCAATAAAGATTGCCAGCACGAGTGTCAGTTTGAACGGTGTCAGGAACGGTGACGCAACCTCTGTCGCGATCATCGTCGCGCCTTCGGGCAGGTAGGTGCGAAGTGGCTCCGAGATGAACTGGTAAAGATCGTTGGCGAAATAGAAAAGCGGTACAAAAATGACGACTACAGCAAGCAGGCTGTGCAGGATGCGCGTGCGCAGCTCAACAAGATGTTCTATCAGGGGCTGCCCTTCATCCACCGGAGTCGATTTGTTTGGTTCCGTCATTGGTGGGTTCCGGTGGCCTGGGGCCGGGTTTCAGGGTTGCTGGGTCTATGCGGGTGGACTTCTTGATGTCGGAAACGGCAGTGTTGGCTTCCTGCATGATGCCATCAAGGTTCTGTTTGGCATCACTCAGCTCTTTCATGATGCCCTCGTTGCGAAGCTGCTGGCGAATTTCATCAGCGCCAATTTCGTTTTCCAACTCCAATTTGATGTTGGCGAGGCTGCGTTTGATTCTGCCCACCCACAGCGCGATAGTACGCACCGTTTCGGGTAGCTTCTCTGGTCCGATCACCAGCAGCGCCACAATACTGACGATCATCAACTCGGGAAATCCGATATCAAACATGAGGCAGGATTACTCCTTTTCCGCCTCAACTTTCTTTGGCTGCTTTGCCGCTTCGGGCGCAGCGGAAGGTTCGTCAGCCTCAAGCTTGGCTTTCTCCTCGTCGTTGCCTAGAGCGGACTTGAAGCCCTTGATGGCAGATCCAAAGTCGCTGCCGAATGACTTCAACTTTGAGGTGCCAAAAAGTAGCAGCACAATCACGAGAACGAGCATTAATTCGGGTATTCCAAAAGACATGGTTAAACCTCCGTGGCTATTTTGTCCTTGCGGCTTTCTCTTCGATCCCGGAAACGCCAAATCGTTTCTCAAGTTCGCCCAGTAGCTCATCTGCGGGAATATCCAGATGACTCAGCATGACCAGCGTATGAAACCACAGGTCTGCTGTTTCGCTTACAACTGACTGCCGTCTGTCAGGATTTTTCGGATCAACTGCAGCATCCTTAACCGCGATAATGGTTTCGGTAGCCTCTTCACCGACTTTCTCAAGGATGCGATTGATGCCGTGACTGTACAGGCTGGCGACGTAAGACGTGTCTGGTGCCGCCGACTTGCGTGACTGCAGCACAGCGTAGAGCTCTTCGATAATGCTACTTGTCGCCATTTTGCTTATTGCCGTAAATCTCAGCGGGATCGCGTATCACTGGTTCCTGAATTTTCCAGGTGCCGTTATCAAGTACCCTGTAAAAGCAGCTTTGTCGTCCTGTGTGGCAGGCGATACCGCCATGCTGCAACACTTTTAATGTTAGCACATCACCGTCACAGTCCAGCTCGATAGATTTCACAACCTGGGTGTTGCCCGATTGTTCGCCCTTTTGCCACAGTTGCTGTCGGCTGCGCGAGTAGTACACGGCGACGCCGGTTTGCGCTGTTTGCTGGACGGCTGTCCGGTCCATCCACGCCACCATCAGGATACGGCCGGTTTCGGCGTCCTGGGCAATCGCGGTGACCAGACCCCGATCATCGAATTTTATGGCATCAATCCAGGCTTCTTCGGCCATGTCCCTGTCTTCAGTAGGCTACAAAAAAGGGGCGCGAGAATATCACGTCAGGGCCGCAGAAACATTAGGTATATCCCGAGGCTGCCGAGCACGGAGGTGCCGAGCCAGGCATCCGGCGTAGCAGCCAACCCCGAGACAGGAAACAGAAGGGCAGCGATGAGCGCAACCCCGCCCATGCGGGCATACCGCCTGGACTTTGTCTGTTGGCCCAGTTCGAGGCGTAGCTCGGCGAGAAGGCGTGTTTGTTCGCGGTTGTTGCGGCCCATGGTTTTGAGTTCAGTGAGCGCTTCGAACGCGAGTTGGGGAACCTCGGGAAGTTGTTCCAGCCACATGGGAGCATTGCGTCCAAGCCGCTTCAGAATGCCGGTGAATCCCATTCTTTCGGACATCCATCTTTCCATATAGGGTGCGGCTGTTTCCCACAGGTCGAGCTCCGGGTAAAGCTGGCGCCCCATACCCTCAATGTTGAGCAGTGTTTTCTGTAGCAAAACCAGTTGCGGTTGCACTTCCATGTTAAATCGGCGCGCCGTCTGGAAAAGCGACACCAGGACGCGGCCAAACGAAATTTCGCTAATGGGCTTCTGGAAGACGGGTTCGCAGACGCTGCGGATCACTGTCTCAAACTCCCGGATGTCAGTATCAGCTGGTACCCAGCCGCTTTCGACATGGAGCCTTGCCACCTCATGGTAGTCTCGATGAAAAAATGCCAGCAGGTTGCGAGCGAGGTAACTCTGGTCTTCTTCGGTTAACGACCCAATAATGGCGCAGTCAAGTGCGATGTAAGTTGGGTTTTCCGGGTCTGTTACATCGATAAAGACATTGCCAGGGTGCATGTCAGCGTGAAAAAAGTTGTCTTCAAACACCTGCGTAAAAAAGATTTCAACGCCCAGGTGAGCGAGTTTTTGCATATTTACGTCGCACGCCCGCATCCCTTCAATGTCGGCAGCAGTGAGCCCATAGATTCGTTCCATGACCATGACGTTGCTGCGAGTAAAGTCATAGTAGACCTCAGGTACGTAGAGTTTGCCGGAAGCCCGCCAGTTTTTTCTGAGCTGGGCTGAATTGGCTGCTTCAAGCTGGAGATCAAGCTCGTCAATAATTGTCCGCTCGTAGTCACGCACAACCAGTACTGGATGCAGGCGTCGGCCATCTTCAGACACCCGCTCCAGCAGCCGTGCCAGCATGTACATCAGCTCTATGTCACGCCTGATCACAGGCTCGATACCTGGTCGAATGATCTTGACGACCACCTCGTCCCCATTGTGCAGGGTGGCCGAATGGACCTGGGCCACGGAGGCAGAGGCGAGTGGGGTGTCGTCAAACCTTGCAAACAGTTCGCTGATTGGCGCCTCAAGCGCTGTCTCAAGTGTGTTTCTTGCCAGGGTGGTATCGAACGGTGGGACACGGTCTTGCAGGCGCTGGAGCTCTTCCGAGGTCTCTGGCGAAAACAGGTCGCGGCGCGTTGAGAGTATTTGGCCAAACTTGACGAATATTGGCCCCAGGTCTTCAAGTGCCTTACGCAGTGATGTGCCTGGTGAGTCGGCGGGCGTCGGCAGCAGGCGTAGCGGAAGCAGCAGCACGCGAATCGAAAATGGCAGTTCAAGCGTTGGTCCAAGCAGTCGATCCAGCCTGTGCCTGGCGATGACCCGCAATATGACCAGCAGGCGAAGAAACCGCATCAGCTAGTCCCCAATACCAACAGCAGGGCTAACGACAGTATCAACATCAGCACCCACATCCATCAGCACCCGCGTCAGCACCGACAGTACCAACATGTATTGCCGCCACACCATCGAGCAGGTTGTGATAGCGGCAGGATTCGAAACCAGCCGCATACATCATGTCTTTGAGTGTCTCCTGGTCAGGGTGCATGGCGATCGACTCTACAAGGTAGCGGTAGCTGCTGTCGTCTCCCACAAGGAGTTTGCCTATCTTTGGCCAGGTGCTGGAGAATGTCTCATATGCACCTTTGATAAGGGTGTTTTTTGGTTTTGAGAACTCGAGCACCACAAGCCGGCCACCGGGTTTCAGCGTACGGCGAATTGAAGCGAGTGCCCGCGCCTTGTCTGTGACATTTCGCAATCCGAAGGCAATTGTGACGGCATCAAAAGAATTGTCGGCAAACGGCAGCTGTTCCGCGTCGCCGAGCACGTAGTCGATGTTTGAAACCAGCCCACGGTCTATCAACCGGTCGCGTCCAACAGCAACCATGGAGTGGTTGATGTCGCAGAGTATCACCCGACCCTGGTCGCCCACTACTGGAGACAGCAGTGCGCACAGGTCTCCCGTACCACCGGCAAGGTCCAGTACGGCGTCACCCGGGCGCACAGCAGTCAGTTCAATAGCAAATCTTTTCATGAGTCGGTGCGTACCCAGCGACATGATGTCGTTCATCATGTCGTATTTGCCAGCGACCGAGTGGAAGACTTCCGCAACCCGGGATGCTTTTTCCTTCGCTGGGACCCTGGTAAATCCAAAATCCGTCAGGTCGTCCGGCACGGTTACCCCTTCCAAATTGAATAGTGAGACTGGTCAGTCCGGCATTTTAGCAGGCGTTTGGCTTTCGTTTTACTGTAAAGGCAGGTTAATCCGTCGAGACAGCAATAAACCGTGATTCGCGGGTCTTTCCCGCCTGTTTGAGCTCTTCGAGGTAATCAGCCCAACGGGATTCGAATTCAACCGCGAGAGTATGCAGGTAGGTCCAGCTATACAGCCCGGAGTCATGACCGTCTGAGAAAATGATTTTGACCGCGTAGTTGCCTTGCGGCTCGATACCCGCAATTCGAACGTCTTTTTTGCCGTGCTGAAGGGTTCGCTGACCGGGCCCGTGTCCCTGGACCTCCGCGGAGGGAGAATAGACACGCAGATATTCAGCAGAGAGGGAGTCGATGGTGCTATCTGAATACTCCAGTTCCAGAACACATGATTTGCGATGTAGTCTGATTTCTCTGGGTATCATCGCGCTGGCTGTCATGTGTCATGTCCTGTTTTTCATCTGACCCGGCAGTGTAGCTTGTAGTGCCTGCTTCCTGCCAATTGGCTGAAACCGAGTGCCGCACACCCTGGGCAAAAAAATGCCTTTCCGGGTTTACGTAAACGCCATTGATCCGAGAGACCTGTTGGTTTCAGATCCTGTTGGTGTCAGAGCCTGTTGGTTTCAGCGCCTGTTTTTTTCAGAGAATGTAGCGTGAGAGATCCTCGTCGCTGGCGAGTGTCTCGAGGTGGCTATTCACATAGTCCGCATCAATTGAAATCTGTTTGCCGTCCTCGCAGGTCATTTCACCACCCTGGAAAGAAATTTCTTCCAGCAGTCGTTCCATCACTGTGTGCAGGCGCCGTGCACCAATATTCTCGGTACGTTCGTTGACCTGCCAGGCGATTTCCGCAATGCGCTTGATGCCGTCTTCAGTAAAGGTCAGGGTGAGTCCCTCTGTGTCCAACAGTGCCTGGTACTGCTCGGTGAGGGAGGCATTGGGCTCCGTCAGGATGCGAACAAAGTCTGCGACAGTGAGTGCGTTCAGCTCTACACGAATTGGCAGTCGGCCCTGCAGTTCCGGTATCAGGTCCGATGGTTTGGAGAGATGGAACGCGCCGGATGCAATAAACAGAATATGGTCCGTTTTGATCATGCCGTACTTGGTAGTGACTGTGCAGCCTTCAATGAGTGGTAACAGGTCACGTTGCACACCCTCGCGAGAAACGTCAGCGCCGCCACTGTGCTCACCCCGCCTGGCTACCTTGTCCATCTCGTCAATAAAAACAATGCCGGTCTGTTCGACGGCATGGACAGCGTTGGCCTTGATTTCGTCCTCATTTAGCAGTCGGGCGGCCTCTTCATCCGTTAGCTGCTTCATGGCATCTTTAACCTTCAGGGTCTTTGAGCGCGATTTGCCTGGCGCCATCGATGAGAACATATTCTGCAACTGGCTGGTCATCTCTTCCATGCCAGGTGGTGCCATGATTTCGACGCCGACCGGACTTGCTTTCACCTGCACTTCGATTTCCTTGTCGTCCAGGTCGCCCTCCCGCAGTTTTTTTCTGAACAACTGCCGCGTCCCGGAGTTGCGGTCACCAACCGAATCCTCGGAGCGAGCGGGTGGCAGGAGTGCGTCCAGGATGCGCTCTTCGGCAGCATCCTCAGCGCGAGTCCTGACCGATTTCATGCCGCTTTCCCGCTGCATTTTGATAGCAGCTTCGACAAGGTCCCGAATGATCGATTCCACATCCCGACCCACGTAACCTACTTCGGTGAACTTGGTTGCTTCAACCTTGATAAAGGGAGCGCCAGCCAATCGGGCGAGGCGACGGGCGATTTCTGTTTTGCCAACCCCGGTTGGACCGATCATCAAAATGTTTTTTGGCGATATTTCGGCGCGCAGGTTTTCACTCAGTTGGAGCCTGCGCCAGCGGTTACGGAGCGCAATGGCTACAGCGCGTTTGGCGTCTGCCTGGCCGATAATGTGTTTGTCCAGTTCGTGGACAATTTCCCTTGGGGTCATGTTTGACATTTAGTAACTGATCTCTTCGATGGTTCGCTCGTTGTTGGTGTAGATACAGATGTCAGCCGCAATCGCCAGGCTCTTTTCGACAATATCGCGGGCAGAGAGATTTGTGTTCTCTAACAATGCCCGGGCTGCAGACTGCGCGAAAGAACCACCGGATCCAATTGCCATGATGCCGTATTCGGGTTCGACAACATCACCCATCCCGGTGATGATCAATGAAGATTCTTTATCTGCCACCGTCAGCATGGCCTCGAGGCGGCGCAGTGCCCTATCGGTACGCCAGTCTTTGGCGAGTTCCACCGCAGCCCGCACCAGGTGGCCCTGATGTTTTTCCAGTTGACCCTCAAATCGCTCGAATAGCGTGAAGGCATCTGCAGTACCACCAGCGAAACCGGCAATCACGTTGTTCTTGTAGAGCCGTCGCACCTTGCGCGCGTTGCCCTTCAGGACCGTATTGCCGACCGAAACCTGACCATCGCCACCGATGACCACATGGCCGTCGCGCCGCACCGACAGAATTGTTGTACCCCTGAATTGTTCCACGCCCGTTCCGATTTATTGCTTATCGTCGGGAGATTGGGGTTTTGTCACTGCTTTTCAAGGCAGGAATCGAGGCAAAGTTGGGGCTTAGGGGGTTACCCGAAGCGCAATGCTGGCAATATTTGCCTCAGCCAGTTTTCGGCGCTGGCGCGCCAACTCGATATCTGATTCGATAGGGCCAACCAGCACCCGGTGCCAGACTGAGCCGTTGTTTTCAACCTTGCGGATGAACGCATTCATGCCGAGCAAAATCAACTCGGCTCGCAGTGCATCTGCATCATCGGCCTTGCGGAAAGAGCCCGCCTGAAGGAGGTAGGCACTATTTTCTTTTTGTTGTCTGGCGGCAGTGGATTCTGGCGTTTCATAGCCCTCAACCAGTGGCACTTCTGACTTTGGGAATATGTCGTAAAAGTTCCATTCGGTATCTTCGGTTGGCGGCGTCACAATTTCGGCCGAAGGTGTGTTCACCAGGGCATCCACGGCAGGGTCAGAAGGCAGGTCGCGGCCGACAAAAAACAGAAACGTAACAAAAGCGCCGGCGGCGAGGCCGGAAAGAAACCAGACCCAGCCCGGCACCTGTGCTTGCGGTTTCGCACTGGCGCGTTTTCCTTTGGCGAAATCTTGTGCCATGTCTTTCCTGATTTGTTGGATGGCCATCTTTGTGCCGCTGATTTTAGCAGGTTGCGGTAGCAGGTTGTTCCTTAAAGTGTGAGCTTCCTTGTTTGGACTCATACTTGTTTGGACTCATAACTGAACAAGCGGGAATTGTGTTGTAGCCAGGTTAGAAAAGGTCTACCGGGTCTACATCCACCGACCAGCGGACCTTGCGTGCGAGCCTGGATTTCTCCGCTGCGTTAATAATCGCGCGGACACCGTCGTGGAGTGGTTTGCGGGTTTTGCAGGTCACAAGGAGTTGCGCCCGGTAGCGACCCGCCCGACGTTCCATCGCTGCTGCCACGGGGCCGAGCACGGTCATCATCGGATGCGAATCAGCGATCGGCAGCAGTTCCTCAAGGAACTGCACTGGCATTGATCGATCGTTGGCCTCCGCCCGCAGCAGGACGTGATGGCAGAAGGGCGGCAGTTCATGAAGTTTACGCTCCGCCAGCACGGAATCGGCGAATGCGGCATAACCATCCTTGATGAGTTTGCGGAAAATCGGCTGCTCGGGCATCCTGGTCTGAATTGCGACTTTGCCGGGTTTTGACGCTCGGCCAGCACGTCCTCCTACCTGGAGCACGAGCTGTCCCATCCGCTCTTCAGAACGATAATTGGCGCTATAAAAGCCGGAATCCATATCCTGGATCACAACCAGGGTGACATTGGGAAAGTGGTGCCCTTTGGCAAGCATCTGCGTGCCAACCAGCAGGGTTGGGGCGCCATCGTTGATCTGGTTCATGAAGGATTCCATGGCATCGCGGGGGCGCGTTGAATCACGATCTATTCGAATGACCGGATAGCCTGGCAACAGCAAATCCAGTGCCGACTCCAGGCGTTGGGTGCCAGCGCCCAGTGGGGTCAGTTCCGTAGTGTGGCATGCCGGACACTGCATAGGGACCTGCCGCTGGCTCCCGCAGTGGTGACAAACCAGGGTTCGAGTCTGGCGGTGAACCGTCATCCGTGCATCACAGCGGGTACATTCGGCCAGCCAGTTGCAGCCGGCACAATACAGAACAGGCGCAAATCCTCGCCTGTTCAGAAATATCATTACCTGGTCGCCGCGATCAAGGTGCTGCTGCATCTCTGCCACCAGGGCTTCCGAAAACCCTTCAATTATTTTGCCATGGCTCATATCGTGTAGCTGGTACTGTGCGAGGCTGGCGCCACCTGGTCGGGTGGCAAGCGTCGCAAGCGAATATTTGCCCGCCCTGGCGTTGTGCCAGGACTCGGTTGATGGCGTCGCGCTGCCCAACACGACTGGAATCTTTTCAAGGCGCCCTCGCATTACTGCGAGGTCACGCGCGGAATACCGAAATCCCTCCTGCTGTTTAAATGAGGCGTCGTGTTCTTCATCAACTACCACGAGGCCAGGTCTGGCGAGCGGCGTAAAAATTGCTGAGCGTGTGCCAATCACAATGCCACAGGTGCCATCGCGCGCCTTGCGCCAGCCTTCCAGGCGCTCGCGATCGGTCTGGCCAGAATGCAGTACAACAATCGGCGTATTAAAGCGCGCCGTAAATCGGCTGACGGTCTGGGGCGTGAGCGCGATCTCGGGCACCAGTACCAGCGCCTGTCGTCCTTTGCGCAAGACCTGCTCCAGAAGGCGAAGATAAACTTCTGTTTTGCCGCTGCCGGTGATGCCATAGAGGAGGGTGGTGCCAGTTGCTCTGCCAGCGATCTCGGTAACAGCTGTTTGCTGTTCATCGCTCAGGTTAGGCCCTGATTCACCCAACAGATTGTCTGTCACCTCAGGCGTGTTTTGTTGATGACCCGGCGTGTGACTGTGGGATCGCCAGGCTGCCAGCCCCTTTTCGATCAGGCCCTTTACCACTGTGGGGCTAAAACCTGCTGTACGAATTTGTGCCCGGGTGAGCGGTCCCCCGCTGCTGATCAGTGTTGCCAGGGCGGTCTGGCGAGGGGCTGTCTGCACCTGACTGCTGGGTGATGGTTGGTTATTCTCGATCAGCTCCAGATATTCGACAGAGGCATCAAGCGGTTCGCCGTGTCGCAAGAGGACGGGCAATCCAGCCGCCAACACCTCTCCTACAGGGTGGTGGTAATAGTCCGCAGCCCACAGGCAGAGCTTTAAGATGGTGCCTGTTACTGCAGGGGCGTCGTCAACGACACGTTTGGCCTGCTTTAATTTGTTGGGTTCGATGTCGGTCTGATCGGACGTACCCAGGAGAATGCCAAGAATAGTTCGCTTGCCGAATGGCACCTCAACCCGCATGCCGGGTCGCTGCTTGGCGTGATCCAGATTGGTTGGCGCGAGATATTGGAAGCTTCGCCTAAGCGGTGTGGGGACGGCAACGTCAAGATAGACAGGATTTTGATTCACCGGCCCATTATGCCATGACTGACCTTGCCAAAGCTGGATTCTCTGGTATGATTCGCAGCCTCGCGAAAAGCAGGTTATTGCCATGAAAGCTGACATTCATCCAAAGTACGAAGAAATTACGGCTCGCTGCAGCTGTGGGAATGAGATCAAGACTCGATCGACTGCATGCGAAGATATCCATCTGGATGTCTGTTCGCAGTGTCACCCGTTCTACACGGGCAAACAGAAGTTGGTCGACACCGCTGGTCGAATTGATCGCTTTAACCGTCGATTCGGCGGCCGCGGCAAATCCGGTAGCTAGTAGTAAAAGTACTCCGTGTTGAGAAAGGGTGCCGCTGGCGCCCTTTTTTTTTACGGGCCTTTTTGCAGGCTTTTTCACAGATTTTTTCCACAAGCTGTGGTGTGAGGTAGAGAAAAAGAGATGACCAACAAGGACAATTTGCGCGAACGGGCACTGCGTTACCATGCCGAGCCGATACCAGGGAAGATTGGCGTGGTGCTGACAAAACGTGCAGAGACCGCTGATGACCTGGCTCTGGCTTATTCACCGGGTGTGGGTGAGCCAGTGCGTGAAATCGCGCGCGACCCTGAAGCTGCCTACCTTTATACGGGTAAGGGAAACCTGGTTGGCGTTATCAGCAACGGGACGGCAATACTGGGCCTGGGCGATCAGGGCGCACTGGCGAGCAAACCCGTCATGGAAGGCAAGGCGCTACTCTTCAAACGATTTGCCAACATCGACTGTTTTGATATCGAAGTGTCGACACGGGATGTGGATGAGTTCGTCGATACCGTCACAAATATTGGCGTTACCTTTGGTGGCATCAACCTTGAAGACATCTCTGCACCAACCTGCTTCGAGATCGAGCGGAGGCTAAAGTCCGCGCTGGACATCCCGGTGTTTCATGACGACCAGCACGGGACTGCAATTGTCACGGCGGCCGGTATGTTGAATGCGCTGGATCTACAAGGTAAAAAGATTGAAGAAACCAGCTTCGTCTGTCTGGGTGCAGGTGCCGCAGCCGTTGCTGTCATGAACCTTTTGGTAGTCCTCGGAGCACGCAAGGACAATGCGTTGATGCTGGACTCCAAAGGCGTGATTCATTCTGACCGGGAGGACTTGCCTCCCCATAAACAGGCTTTTGCGCGGGAAACCAACAAGCGTACGCTCGCAGACGCCTGCGTCGGGGCGGATGTGTTTATTGGGCTCTCGGGCGCTGATCTGCTGTCGCCGGAAATGTTGGCCTCCATGGCGGACCGCCCAATTGTGTTCGCAATGGCAAATCCGGATCCGGAGATTCTGCCCGAGGCTGCCCTGGCTGTTCGTTCCGATGTCATTATGGCAACCGGACGATCAGACTATCCGAACCAGGTGAACAACGTGCTCTGTTTTCCTTTCATGTTTCGGGGGGCGCTTGACGTCCGAGCGACTGACATCAACGAAGAAATGAAAATGGCTGCAGTCCATGCCATCAGGCACCTGGCGCGTGAACCCGTGCCAGCTGAGATAGTCGCGGCGTATGACGGGATATCGGAGTTGGTATTCGGTCCAGAGTACATTATCCCGAAACCCATGGACCCAAGGCTGCTTGGCGTGGTCTCTGAGGCCGTGGCGCGTGCGGCGATTGACTCAGGCGTAGCCCGGGAACAATCCATGCCGTCATGGTATCCACTGACCGGTTTTAGAAAATCTGTTTGATGGGTTCGGTCGTCTCGGTCTTGCGTGCAAGTGCCGGGGACTCTGGCGGTACCTTCTCCTCTCGGAAGATCTCGAATACCGCGTCTGGGTCGGTTGGGTCAGCGCGGTATCCTGTCTGCGGGTCAATGCGGACTTGTACCAAACCGTTTGGTATTTCCAGCTGCGTGCTCAGGGCCTCTGAGGGTAGGGCTGTTCGCATAAACTCAACCCATGTTTCCAGCGGGATCGTCGAACCCCACTCTCGATTGCCTACCGGGCTATTGTTACTGAACCCGGCCCAGGCGGTTGCGACAAGATCATGAGTGAACCCGGAGAACCAGATATCGGCGTCGTTGGTTGTGCCGGTTTTGCCTTTAATATCCCTGCGCTTCAGCGCTGTCACTGCTTTGGTTCCCGTACCACGGGTCATTACATCAGACAAAATGCTGTTCATGATGTAAGCAACCCTCGGTTCAACAATGCGTGGCGCTCGCGGGAATCCATTGCAGGTATCGTTGAGAGATCCCTCGCACACCGTTGGGGCCAGATAGGCAAAGATCTCATGATCGTTGATGGAGGTGATTGAAGAGATCAGGTGAGGCTCAACCTTATAACCACCGTTGGCGAAAGCGGCATAACCCACAGCAATTTCCATAGGTGACAGGGCAATTGTGCCACCGCCAAAGGCAAGCTGTACGTCGCGGGGAAAAGATGAGGTATCGAAGCCGAAGCGCTTGACGTAGTCGATGGCATTACCGGCACCGTAATCAAGAATCACACGGAGTGATACCAGGTTGATTGAGCGATACAGCGCCTCACGTAATCGAATGTTGCCACGGAACTCATCACCCGAGTTTGACGGTCGATAAACCTCTTCCTGTTCGCCGCCAGGCAGAACAACCGGCGCGTCGTTGTAAATAGATGCAGCAGTCAGACCATTCTCGATTGCGCCGGCATAGAAAAAGGGCTTGAAGTTGGAGCCTGGTTGGCGTTTGGCCTGGGTAGCATGGTTAAACTGCTTGGCATTAAAGTCGTAGCCGCCAACCATGGCCCGGACGGCACCGTTGGCGGGGTCGAGTGCAACGAGCGCCCCCTGTATCGCCGGAACCTGCCCGAGTACCCAGCCCTCAGGCGTTGATGCGATGCGTATGACATCACCTGGCTCAACAATATCTGCTGCGGTGGCCGGTCGTCGGCCTCTGGTGTTCACGTCGATGTAGGGTCTTGCCCAGGACAGACCAGCCCAATCAATGGTGACGGTTGTCAGGTCTTTGGTCAGGACGTCAATTTCCTGTTCCCTGACAGCCTGTACGATGGCTGGTTGTTGATTGCCAATGTCGCGAGCCGCGTCCAGCGTCTCAAGCCAGTTTGCCGGGTAGCCATATTCTGGCGCGGCAACAAATTCGTCGGTGCCATGGATGCGACGGAACTCGGGACCACGGTACCCATGCCGTCGATCGTATTCATTGAGTTTGGTTTCAATGGCGTGTTCAGCGGCCAGCTGCATTGCTGAATCGAGCGTCGTATGAACAACCAGGCCCTGGTTATAGGCAGACCTGCCATACTCTTGAAGTAAGCGCTTGCGAACAGTTTCAGCTACGTATAATGCGGGCACTTCGATATCTCGGGCATATACCTGGGCGGTTAGCGGCTCAGCGGTGGCGACGTCGTAGTCTTCCCGTGTGATTGAGTCCTGCTCCAGCATACGAAGCAGAACGAGGTTGCGGCGGGCGAGGGCACGTTCGGGACCGTTGATTGGATTACCGGCTTCCGGCGCTTTGGGGATACCAGCCAGCATAGCGGTTTGCGCGAGACTGAGGTCCTGCACGTTCTTGTTGTAGTAGGTATTGGCGGCGGCCTGGATGCCAAAAGCGTGTTTGCCGTATGGAATGATGTTCACATACAGGGTGAAGATTTCCTGTTTTGTCAGTTCTCGTTCGATCTTCAGGGCAAGCAGCATTTCCTTGAACTTGCGAATAAAGCGCACTTCGCTTTCGCCGGAGATGTTTTTCACCAGTTGCATGGTAATGGTGCTGGCGCCGCTGTTAATTGCACCGCGATTACGCACCAGTTGCCAGGTAGCGTTACCCAGCGTAATGAGGTCAATACCACTATGTTCGAAAAAGCGTTTGTCTTCTGTGTTGAGCAGCGCCTGGATAAATCGCTCGGGTATTTCGTCAAACCGAATCGGGATCAGGCGTTCGCCAAACTCCTGAATGAGCTTGTCATCTGCCGTATAGATTCGAAGCGGTGCCCGAAGTTGGACGTCCGTAAACGTCCGGGTATCAGGTATCTGGGGGTTTAGGTACAGGTATGCCGAGGCCAGCACCAGAGTGCTGCCTGAGACTAACGCCAGTAATGACCAGATGATAAAAAGGGCAGCGCCCCGCATGACAGTACAGCTTGTCGGGTATGTGTGTGAATTATATTGCGAACGCGGCCAAATGGGTAAACCATCGGTCAATTGGCAATGACGAAATCCTAAAAATGATTATAATGCTTGGCCCGGTCGGATTCGGGAAATGAAAAACCTTTAATAAATGAATGTATTACGAAACATTTCTAAATTAAATTGTTTGCGATGCAGCGCTGTGTGTTATTTAATGTAACCTTGCATGAGTTGACTCTAAGTACTCGTACTGAATAGGAATTTGATGTGTTTAGCTTTTTGAACAAGGGGCCAAACACGATGCTCGGGCTGGACATCAGCTCGACCTCGGTGAAATTACTCGAACTTTCCAGGTCCGGCGGGAAGTATCGTGTCGAAAGCTATGGTGTGGAGCCGCTGCCAGAGAATGCCGTTGTAGAAAAGAACATCGCCGATGTTGAAGGTGTTGGTGAGGCGATCTCGAGGCTGGTAGCGCGCGCCAAAACCAAGGTCAAGCAGGCAGCCGTTGCTGTAGCTGGCTCTGCTGTCATCACCAAGACCATCGAGATGCCGGCCAATCTCTCTGAAGACGAAATGGAAAATCAGCTTCAGGTTGAGGCAGATCAGTATATTCCCTATCCGCTTGACGAAGTCGCGCTCGACTTTGAGGTGCTGGGGCCGTCTCCCAGAAGCGAAGATCAGGTTGAGGTGCTGCTCGCAGCGTGCCGGCGCGAAAATGTAGAAATGCGCCAGGCAGCGGTGGAAATTGCGGGTCTGAAAGCGAAAGTGGTCGATATTGAAGCGCATTGTATGCAGCGGGCCTTCAATCTCGTGCGTGCCCAGTTTATGGATGAGACAGGCGACGATGACCAGATCATCGCGATTATTGATATCGGCGCGACTATGACGACCCTGTCTGTATTGACGGATTCCGGGACGCCTTATACCCGCGAGCAGCTGTTTGGTGGCAAGCAGCTGACGGAAGAAATCCAGCGGCGTTACAGTTTGTCGGTAGAAGAAGCAGGGCTCGCCAAAAAACAGGGTGGATTGCCGGATGACTATGAGTCTGAAGTGCTTCAGCCTTTCAAGGAAGCCGTCGTGCAACAGGTGACTCGTTCCCTGCAGTTTTTTTATTCGTCCAGTGCCTATGATGATGTTGATCACATCATTCTTGCGGGTGGTACTGCGTCAATTGAAGGCCTTGCAGCCATGGTGTCAGCCAAATTGGGTACGCCAACGTCGATGGCGAACCCGTTTGTTAACATGTCGATGTCTTCCAAGGTTAATGAAGTTAACCTGGGTAATGATGCGCCAGCATTGATGATTGCATGCGGCCTGGCGATGCGGAGTTTTGACCAATGAATCGGGTGAGCGGGGTCGATCGATCTGATGGCTGATATCAAGATCAATCTGCTTCCCTGGCGGGAAGAGCTACGGGATCAGCGAAAGCGTGAATTCCTCAATGTACTTGTTGGGGTAGTCGTGTTCGCTGGCGTTATCGTTTTTGGCTTTGACCGTTACTACAACGCTGAAATAGACACCCAGGCCGCACGTAATGACTTTCTGAAAAAAGAAATCGAAGTGTTGGAAAGCAAAATCCAGGAAATCCAGCTGCTACAGCAAAAGCGCAACCAGTTGCTTTCCAGACAGCAGGTTATCCAGGAACTACAGGGTAACCGACCAATTATTGTGCGTCTTTTTGATGAGCTTGCCAGGCAATTATCTGACCGGGTTTTCTACACGCAAATCGAATATAAGGGCAGAAGCCTTGATATAAGAGGTGTTGCTGAATCCAATACCCGAATTTCCAATCAGTTACGCAATTTCGACGAATCAGAATGGTTTTCAAAACCAAACGTCACCGCAATTACGGCAGACCCAACGTTTGGGCCACAGTCGAGCCGCTTCTCGCTGTCCGTTGACCAGGACGCGCCGAAGAAGGAGGAAAACTGATCATGGCTGTTCAGGATCTGCTTGAAAGCCTGCAAAGCTTTGACATGGAGCAACTCAACGACTTTAACAATGTTGGCTCCTGGCCAATGCCCGTTAAAGTCATCATCTGGGTGCTGGTCTTTTCCGGTGCAATTGCGGCAGGCTACTTTGCGCATGTCACCAACCTGCAGGGCGACCTGGCAAAAGAGCAGGCGAAAGAAACCACGCTGAAGAGCGACTATGAGTCGAAGTACAGTCAGGCAGTTCACCTGGAAGGATATCGCAAGCAACAGGCTGACATGGAAGAGTCGTTCGAGGCGATCCTGTCCCAGTTGCCCAGCGACACTGAGATTCCGGGACTGATTGAGGACATCACGCTGGTTGGCCTGAAGAATGGCCTCTCTTTCTCGAGTATCGATCTTGAGCCCGAGCAGACCCATGAGTTTTATATTGAAAAGCCAATTCGAATTGTTGTTTCAGGCAGTTACCACGACCTTGGTGCGTTTGTTAGCGACGTGGCTGACCTTTCCCGAATTGTCACCCTGCATGATTTTTCGATCATCCCGGTCAACAAACGTCCCGTCGGGGCGAACGATGATGAAAACAACGGACTGTTGCGCATGAGCATCCTGGCCAAGACCTATCGCTACAACGATCAGCGTGGATAGTGGACGCATGACTAGCCGAAACATACCAAAAACTCTTGCGCTGCTCATCTTGCTGGGACTGCTTGGTGCCTGTTCGGGCGGGGATCGGTATGGCGATTTGCGCGAGTACATGAAAGAGGTCGAGCGGCGTCCCGTCGGCACCATTCAGGCATTACCGGAATTTGAACCATACCAACCGTTTACCTATGGCGCGGCAAATTTACGGAGTCCGTTTGAACCACCTGTTGTGATCCCACCCAGAACAGAAGAACAAAGGCGCAACATTGGTGTAAAGCCACCACAGGATCACGTCAAACAGTATCTGGAGCGCTTCAATCTGGCATCGATCACCATGGTCGGAACCCTGCAGCAGGACAACAGCACCTGGGCACTGGTACAGGATGGGTCTGGCGGTGTCCACCGTGTCCAGGTTGGGGATTTTATGGGGTCAAACTGGGGGCAGATTGAAAGTATTAACGATACGCGCATTGATATTACAGAAATTGTGAGTGACGGCCAGGGTGGCTGGCTGCGCAGACCGCGATCGGTAGAACTTCGCGGTACATCAGAATAGGCAAATTTGGGGGCATGTCATGGCAATCACGGCAACACGAAAAGTGACTGCAGGCGAAAGGAAGGGATATATCATGAAACGCATATTCGCGTTGCTCGCACTGGCGATTGCAACGCCTATGTTTGCCACCGCTGCGGTAAAAATGGAAGGCATTGAATTTTCTTCACTGCCTGGTGACAAGATTGAAATCAAAATGAGCTTTGATGGGCCGCCGCCTGTGCCCACCGGTTACACAATTGAGCAACCTGCACGCATTGCCCTGGACCTGATGGATGTTACCAGTGGTCTGGATTCCAAATATCATCCGCTGGGCAGTGGTAATGCACGCAGCGTCACAGTGGTCGAGGCTGGAGACAGAACCCGTGTCATTGTGTCGATGACAGAACTGGTTGCTTACTCGACGCGAGTGGACGGTAACGAGTTGATGGTGCTGGTGGGCAAGCCTGATGCTGGCGGTTTTGTCGCGGATGAACGTATTGTGCCGGCGCAGGTTCAGGCGTCGACCGCCTCAACAGCCCCGGTTGCCCGTGATGCCCCGATCGTCGAGGAAATCGACTTCCGCCGTGGTGAGTTTGGCGAGGGTCGCGTGATTGTACGTTTGTCTGATCCTGGTGTTGGTGTCGACGTTTCGAGTGAAGGTGGAGATATCCGCGTCGAATTTACCGGCGTTCGAATTCCCGAGTCGCTGCAGCGGCGCCTGGACGTGACTGATTTTGCGACACCGGTGCTTTCAATAGATGCCATGCCAGAATCAGACAATACCATTTTGATGATTGAGCCAACGGGTGATTTTGACTACCTGGCCTATCAGGCAGATGACGTATTTACGCTGGAAGTAAAACCACTTACCAGTGCTGAGTTGGAAGCGTCGCTTGACCAGATTTTCCGCTACCGGGGTGAAAAACTGTCACTCAACTTCCAGGATATCGAGATTCGTTCTGTTCTGCAGTTGATTGCTGACTTCACTGACCTGAACCTTGTTGCCAGTGACACAGTCAGTGGGCGGATCACGCTGCGTTTGAAGAACGTACCCTGGGATCAGGCGCTGGATATCATCATGAAGACCAAAGGCCTGGACAAGCGTCAACTTGGCAATGTGCTGATGGTTGCCCCGGCCGCAGAACTGGCCGCGCGCGAAAAGCTTGAGCTTGAGAGTCGCCAGCAGGCGTCTGAACTTGCACCACTGCGTACGGAATTTATCGAAGTTCGGTATGCCAGTGCGTCGCAGATTTTTGCGCTGTTTGAAGGGACGGGTGAAGGTGAGGGCGTATTGTCCGGGCGCGGTAGTGTCATTGTGGACGAGCGTACCAACTCCATCATCCTGACCGAGACGGCCGAAAAGATTAACGAATTCCGCGCTGTGCTTGAGAAGCTTGATGTGCCGGTTCGGCAGGTATTGATCGAAGCGCGTATCGTTACAGCGTCTTCCAATTTCAGCGAATCGATGGGCGTTCGCTGGGGTAGTGTCGGGTTTGGTTTCTACAATAACGGTAACGCGTTCACCCAGGCGGGTGGTTCTTTGACAACCGTGCAGGAAATCCGGGATACGATTGGTGATGAAGGTGGTATTTCGTTTACCTCCCCCGAACATCTGGTTGTGGACCTGGGACTGGGTAATCCTGATGCCACGGCTTTTGCAGTAGGCCTGGTAAGCGACAAATATCTGCTCGAACTGGAGCTTTCTGCTCTTGAGGCAGAAGGTCGGGCAGAAGTGATCGCACGACCCAAGGTGATTACTGCAGATAAACAACAGGCCAGTATCTCGTCCGGGGTTGAGATTCCATACCAGGAGGCATCTTCCAGTGGTGCAACCTCAACGTCGTTCAAATCAGCCACGCTTGGACTGGACGTAAAGCCTCAGATAACGCCAGACGACCGCATTATCATGGAGTTGAGCGTTAAACAGGATACTGTGGGCGCAGTGTTCAACGGTGTGCCCAGTATCAACACCAACTCAATCCAGACGCAGGTTCTCGTCGATAATGGTGAGACAGTTGTGCTTGGCGGGATTTTCTCCACGCGGACGACAGAATCCACAACCAAGACGCCGTTCCTGGGGGATTTGCCTTATGTTGGCCGATTCTTCCGCCGGAATACACAAGACGATACCAAGACTGAACTGCTCATCTTCATCACACCGCGGCTGATCCGTGATTCACTGACGCGAAACTGATCAACGGCCGGCGCTTCTGATTCCTGGGCGCCGGTTACCCGGATTTATGCTTCCCGCGGTGACACTGGGCCTGGCATGAAAAACATTTTTCTCGTTGGACCGATGGGTGTTGGCAAAACAACAATCGGCAAAGCGCTTGCCCGGTCTTTGAAACTGCGATTTCTGGATAGCGATCATGAAATTGAACACCGCGCCGGCGCCGACATAGCCTGGATTTTTGATGTCGAAGGGGAGGCCGGGTTTCGGGATCGTGAAACCCAGGTGCTAAATGACCTGACCAATTTGTCCGGTGTGCTGGTGTCGACCGGTGGTGGCGCGGTGCTGCGAGAATGTAACCGGCACATGTTGAAAGAGCGGGGAACGGTAATATTTCTGGATACGTCGATCGAACTGCAATTGAAGCGAACGGCCAATGACAAAAAGCGGCCTCTTTTGCAGTCTGGTGACCGTGAAGTGACGCTGCGTAATATGAAACAACAGCGACAGCTGCTTTATCTGGACGTTGCGGATGTACATTTTTATGTCGGTGAAGGCGGTAGCCGCAAACTGGTTAACGCGCTGGTGGAACATCTGCGCGAAGCAGGCCTTGTGCCGGAGGACGTGTGAATACTGTTGAGCTGGACCTGGGCGATGATTCCTATTCCATTTTCATCGGCAATAACGTGTTGGACCAGCGTGACCTGATACGTGGTCTGGTAAAGGGAAGCTCGGTATTTGTCGTTACTAACGAGACAGTTGCGCCGCTGTTGCTGGATCGGCTGACATGCCATCTGGACGGCTTTCGGCTCGACTCAATCTCTTTGCCGGATGGAGAGCAGTTTAAGACCCTTGCAACCCTGGATGCCGTGCTGACACGGCTACTGGAACGGGAACACAAACGTAGTACTACAATTTTTGCTCTGGGTGGTGGCGTTGTGGGTGATACCGCGGGGTTTGCTGCAGCCTGTTATCAGCGCGGGGTGAATTTTGTGCAGGTGCCAACCACACTCTTGGCCCAGGTTGACTCGTCGGTAGGTGGCAAGACAGCGGTAAACCACCCGCTGGGCAAAAACATGATAGGTGCCTTTTACCAGCCGGATGCGGTCCTGATTGATACGAGCACGCTGGCCACGCTACCAGATCGTGAACTGCGAGCTGGACTGGCTGAGATTATCAAACATGGTGCGCTGGCTGATAGGGCGTACTTTGATCGAATAGAAGCAACCATTGAGGGGCTGCTGGCACGTGATCCGGTGTTGCTGGAAGAAATCATCACACGAAGCTGTGAGATCAAGGCTGCGGTTGTGGCAAGCGATGAAAAAGAAACAGGCAGGCGTGCGCTGCTTAACTTTGGGCATACGTTTGGACATGCCATTGAGAATGCCCTTGGTTATGGTGCCTGGCTGCATGGAGAAGCCGTCGCCGCAGGCATGGTGATGGCCGCAGATCTTTCTGCCCGGCTTGGATACCTCGCTCACGCTGATGCGCGTCGACTGCGGGACCTGGTTGCACGTAGCGGGCTGCCTGTAGCGCCACCTGCTGAGGTGCGGGACAGGATGTTGGCGCTGATGGCCAGGGATAAAAAGGCTACCGAGGCGGGCATGACATTTATCCTGTTGCGGTCGCTGGGTGACGCCTTTGTCGATAGCAGGGTTGAGACG
>CAYGNA010000015.1:19528-23708 GCA_964351065.1 uncultured Pseudomonadales bacterium | reverse complement strand
TTGATCCGGTCGGTGGCGCCTATCTCTCTGATAACCTGCAGTTGCTTGGACTGGGTGGCAGGCTGGTGCTTATAGGTCTTATGGGTGGAGCAGAAACCCAGATAAACCTTGCGCAGCTTATGATGAAGCGAGCCCGGGTAATTGGTTCAACACTGCGTGCACGACCCATCGAAGAGAAGGCCGCGATAATGCAACAACTCGCTGAGCGGGTCTGGCCCAGGATTGAGTCTGGTGAAATCCGGCCAATTATAGACTCAACGTTTCCGATTGATGAGGCGATGCAGGCTCATGAGTTGGTCGCTTCAGATCGTACGATTGGCAAGGTAGTGATGACCATCGAGCATTAGGTATCAACCGCCGACGCTTCTCGCTAACGGTTTAACTCTGTCGCTGTAACCGTCCTGCTATCACCGTATGAAAAAAATGGTATCACTTTAACCATAACGCCCGCTGACGCGGGCGTTTGGTGAAATTGCTAACAAGCATATTGAAGTGAGTACAGCCTTATATCTCGGCTACATCTTCAGCCTGGAAGCCTTTATCAGTTTCAGTTATCTCGAATTCGACTCGAGCACCCTGTTTTAAGGTGCGGTAGCCTTCGCCGCGAATCGATCGAAAATGAACAAACACATCTTCACCCGATTCTCTCTCGATAAACCCAAACCCTTTGGCGTCGTTGAACCACTTAACGGTTCCGGACTGTCTCTCAGACATGGCCAGTTACCTCTTATTATTATTAGTCCCTCTCACGGTTTTTATAACCGCTTGGCCTGATTAAGACAGAAATTGTTAAGACTGCCAAGACTTTTTTTAACGGCAGCCCACGCCAAATCTTTACCTTAACGTGAGGCAGACGAAGTTGGTGGGGCGCGATATTGCTCTGCAAAACGCGTGTTTGATCCGTGTAGATGGCTGCTTACAGCGATGCGACACGCTGTTTTTGGTCTTCCAGTTGCGACAGGGCGTGATTGAGTTCCTCCAGCTTATCCTTCTCTTTCTGTACGACGTCGGCCGGTGCCTTGTCGACAAAATTGGGATTGCTGATCTTTGCCTCTGCCCGACTGCGTTCCTTTTGCTTGCGGTCAATCTCTTTGTCGAGACGCGTAATCTCAGCGCTCTTGTCGATCAGCCCGCTCATGGGTACGAGTACCTGCATATCGCCGACCAGGTGAGTCGCGGAAACGGGTGCCTCTGCGTCCGGTTCAAGCCACTGCATGCTCGTGGGTTTGATGAGTGAGCCAAGCAGCGTTCGGTATTTTTCAAGGCGCTGCTTGTCTATATCGCTGCCGTGCTGGAACAATATGGGCAAGGGTTTCGAAAACGAAATATCCATTTCGCCGCGAATATTTCTGGTCCCGGTGACTACTGCCTTGAGCCACGCGACATCACTGATGGCTTGCTCGTCCTGGTTGGCTGCGTTGGGTTCAGGAAATTGCTGGAGCATCAGGGTTTCGCCAGATCCCCGGATGCTGGCTGGTAACTGTTGCCAGAGTTCTTCTGTCATGAACGGTATAAACGGATGCGCAAGACGTAATGCGGTTTCCAGTGTGCTGAGCAGTGTTTCCTGGGTGCCGCGTCGGGCCGCAGGGTCTGCATCCGGCGCGTAGAGTACTGGTTTGCACAGCTCCAGGTACCAGTCACAGAATTCGTCCCAGATGAATTCGTAAATGGCTTTTGCGGCGAGGTCAAACCTTTGTGTGTCCATGGCAAGATTGACGGCGGCTATCGAGTTCTCAAGCTCTGCGATAATCCACCTGTCGATAACGCTTTTACTTGTCGGCTCGCCGCGAACAAAGTCTTCTGCGTTCATCATGACAAAATTGGACGCATTCCAGAGTTTGTTACAAAAGTTTCGATACCCCTCGACCCGATTCATGTCGAAGCGAATGGTTCTGCTCCGTGTTGCAATTGAGTAGAACGTAAACCGCAATGCATCGGTGCCGTGTGGGGCAATACCTTCAGGGAACTCTTTTTTTGTTGCCTTGGCGATTCGCTCCGCCATTTTTGGTTGAAGCAGGTTCTGGGTTCGTTTGGCGACCAGCGAATCAATGTCAATGCCATCGATAATATCCAGTGGGTCCAGGCCATTACCTTTTGACTTGGACATCTTCTGACCCTCTGCGTCGGTCACAAGTCCAGTAACAAGCACCTTGTGGAACGGGACTTCACCAACAAACTTGAGCGTCATCATAATCATGCGCGACACCCAGAACGTGATGATGTCATGTCCGGTAACCATGACGTCGGTTGAATGGAATGTCTCCAGGTCTTCGGTTTTATCAGGCCAGCCAAGCGTTGAGAAGGTCCACAGTGCTGAAGAAAACCAGGTGTCCAGCACGTCCTCATCGCGGTTGAGTGGCGTGTTGCCAAGTTGATGTTTCGCCCGGACCTCGTCTTCATTCCTGCCGACATAGACGTTGCCGGCGTCGTCATACCACGCTGGAATTCGGTGTCCCCACCACTGCTGGCGGCTAATACACCAGTCCTGGATTTCCCGCATCCAGGCAAAATAGTTGTTCTCGTAATTTTTCGGAATGAACTCAATGTCGCCGTCTTCAACCACCTTGATCGCGGGCTCGGCAAGCGGTTTGATTTTGACAAACCACTGGTCAGAGAGGAATGGTTCGATAACAGCGCCGGATTTTTCGCCCCGCGGCACAGCCATTTTGTGGGCATCAATTTTCTCGAGTAGCCCCAGGGCTTCAAGGTCTGCGACGATGCGTTTGCGTGCTTCCGCGCGGTCCAGACCGCGATAGGGTAGAGGTGCCTCGTCGTTGATCGTGGCGTCTGGAAAGAAAATGTTGATAAGCGGCAACTGGTGACGAGCGCCTACTTCGTAGTCATTAAAGTCGTGTGCAGGCGTAATCTTTACGCATCCGCTGCCAAACTCCATGTCGACGTAGTGGTCTGCGATCACCGGTATCTTGCGATCAGAGAGCGGCAGAAGAATTTCACGACCAACCAGCGCACGGTATCTTTCATCGTGTGGATGCACGGCAACAGCGGAGTCGCCCAGCATCGTTTCAGGCCGGGTGGTAGCAACAACCATGTACTCATCGGGATTGTCAGCCAGTGGATAACGTATGTGCCACAGACTGCCCTGTTCCTCTTCTGACTCGACCTCAAGATCTGAGATGGAGGTCTTCAGTACCGGGTCCCAGTTTACAAGACGCTTGCCGCGGTAGATCAGACCTTCTTCGAAGAGTTGCACAAATACTTCGAGCACTGCACGCGAAAGTCCCTCATCCAGGGTAAACCGCTCAGTGTCCCAGTGCAGCGAAGCGCCGAGGCGGCGCAATTGTTTGGAAATTGTGCCGCCAGAAGTTTCTTTCCACTGCCACACGCGTTCGAGAAACTTTTCCCTGCCAAGATCACCCGCGCGAATTCCTTCTGCGGCCAATTGTTCCTCAACCAGGATCTGGGTGGAGATCCCTGCATGGTCTGTACCCATCTGCCATAACACGTTGTCGCCCTTCATGCGGCGATAGCGGATCAGTGAGTCCACCAGGCTGTGCTGGAACGCGTGCCCCATGTGCAGCGTGCCGGTCACGTTGGGCGGTGGAATCGCTATCGAAAATGGCGTGCCGTTGCCAGAAGGCGCAAAATAGCCGGCGCTTTCCCACGTTTGATACCACTTTTGTTCGATATCCTTGGGTTGATACTTCTTCATACCGGAGCTTTGGAAAAAACGGAAGCGCGATTATACACGTGAAGTCGAGCCGCTTGTCACGTTGGTTCGCCAGGATCATCGGCCGATGGCGGGGGCATATCAACAGCACTTTGGGATGACGTGTCCCGGTCGAGTTCATCCAGCAGTCCCGTCAATTCTTCGCGTAATCGCCGGATAATCTCTTTTGAATACTCCTGAACCAGCGATTCAATCATCTCACCTGCGTGATCGCGCAGTTCCTGCTCGCTGTGAATGCCGGCATTGCCTGTGATGGCGGCGACGTAGGCCGCGGCGGACCAGGGCGGATCAGCAAACAGATCGGGTGTGCGTGGCGGCAATGGATCCAGTGGCAGGTTCAGATTCTCTTTTTCCTGGCGCTGTTTGCGCTGTTGACGTGGTTTTATCCCCTCAAATACGTCATCCAGCAGCGGAATCTGCGAAGGTTTTACGCCGGCCTTGCCCTGTTGGCTCGTCTCACCGGACTCTCCAGACTCTCCAGTCCCTCCAGTC
>CAYGNA010000015.1:14961-19428 GCA_964351065.1 uncultured Pseudomonadales bacterium | reverse complement strand
CTCCAGTCCCTCCAGTCTCTCCTGGCTGCCCCGGGCCTTTCGTCTCGTCGGACATTTCATTGGCCCATCTTGTGAACTTGTAGCGGGTAACCACGATCCATGTAGAAGCGGTAATTTTTGCGAACCGCAGCACGGCGATTCTTTTCCAGCGGTACAACCTCAGCGACACGCTCGTAGCGACTGAAGAACTCAGGTACCTGCCCAGAGAGATTTAGCAACACCTGATGGTGATCCTGGGGTTCGTGTTCATGGTCAATAACAATGGCTGCTGAGTCTCCGCTGGATTTGAGCGCGTGTGGTATGAACCTGTCCTTTCGATAGGTCCATAACAGTTCGTCCAGCGCGCGGGCCTCATTTTCGTCGGTTACGTGAACGTGCACCTCAAACCCAAGCCGGTAGATCTTTTCGAGCAACCGGCAGGCAAAGGCCAAAGGGGCCTCATCGCTATCAATCTGATAAAAATCGATGCGTGTCATTAATCGTTACGCAGCCAGTGGTGACCCAGTCAACATTATGCGTCCGCCTTGTTCATCAGGTACTGGGTCAACGTGGTAACGGGCCGCCCTGTTGCACCCTTGTTGCTGCCGGAGCCACGGTACGCGGTACCTGCGATGTCGAGATGGGCCCAGCGATACTTGCGGGTGAACCTGGCCAGGAAACACGCTGCAGTGATGCTGCCAGCCTCCCTGCCGCCAGTATTTTTCATATCTGCAAAGGGGCTGTTGATCAGGGTTTGGTATTCTTCCCAGAGTGGCATGCGCCAGACCCTGTCCTGGGTATCTTCGGCCGCGTTGATCAGGTCTGCCGCCAGATCCTCGTCATTGGCATAGAGTGCAGAGGCAGAGGCGCCCAGCGCAATGACTGCAGCGCCGGTCAGCGTCGCAATATCGACGACTGTCGCGGGTTTGAATTTGTCGATGTAGGTCAGTGCATCACACAGGACGAGCCGTCCTTCCGCATCCGTATTGATGATTTCAATTGTCTGTCCAGACATGCTTTTAACGATATCGCCAGGCCTGGAGGCTGTGCCAGAAGGCATGTTCTCAGCCGCAGCAATTACACCAACCACGTTGATGGGCAGTTGCTGCTCGGCAACACATGTCATGGTGCCCAGTACGCTGGCAGCACCACACATGTCAAAAATCATTTCCTCCATGCCTTGGCCTGGCTTGATGCTGATTCCACCGGTATCAAAGGTGATGCCTTTGCCGACGAGCACATGGGGTGCATCCTTGACTTTGCCACCCTTGTGATGAATGACAATCAGCTTGGCGGGCTCCGCGCTACCCTGACTGACCGATAGCAGGGATCCCATGCCAAGCTTTTTCATGTCTTTCTCTTCCAGCACTGTCGTGGTGATGGAGGCATGGTTTTTGGCAAGCTCCTGCGCAGCCTGGGCCAGGTAGGTCGGGGTACAGACGTTGCCGGGCATGTTCGCGACATCCTTGTGCGCCTTGATGCCAAGCGCCACAGCGGCACCGTCATCAATGCCGGCGCGTACGGAGTCGGCGTCG
Source organism: uncultured Pseudomonadales bacterium (assembly GCA_964351065.1). Classification (GTDB taxonomy): domain Bacteria; phylum Pseudomonadota; class Gammaproteobacteria; order Pseudomonadales; family Azotimanducaceae; genus JANQJA01. The sequence goes on along the minus strand of CAYGNA010000015.1, from coordinate 17,914 downwards.
CCTTTTGCGATCAAAAAGTCGACAGCGGCAAGTTCATTGGTTGTTTCCGGTTTTTGGCCTTTCATGGCGAGGAATCGGTAGACGCCATCTTCGAATCGTTCGACCAGGCGTCTGGTTTTCCAGTAGAGGTCCTTGTCGCCAGCCTCAATTTCGAGCAGGCAAACCATTGCGCTGGTTGCCGGTGTCTGTTTTAGCGCTGTAATAGTCGTGTTTGCGATCTGGATGTATTTGCCAGCATCTGTTGTCTTGGCGCTGCCACAGCCAATCAGCAGAACTCGTTGGGCGTTAAGGCCGGGCACGTCGTGCAGCAATACACTCTGGCCCACTTTGCCCGCCATTTCGCCGCGCGCCAGCACCTTGCGGATATATCCCCCGGATGCCTTGTCCAACTCATCGGTGGTTGATGGCAGTGTGTTGTTTTCGAGAACGCCAACGACCAGGCACTGGCTTCGGGTTTTCACGGGGTTAGCTGTTTTTGTGCCAAACTGCATCTGGGCTCCTTTGGTCTTGATTTGCGACTAGCTTGTGACTTGTTTTCGACAATGTCTCGGTTAAGCCGGATAATATAACGTTTGTTGGCCCCGGTTACACGGGCTTATGGTGGTATCCAGTTGATTCTGTTTCGTTATTTTGCTCGCGAGGTGTTCGGCACCATGTTTGCTGTCGCAGGTATTGTGACGGTGATTTCTGTTGGCTGGCGCTTCAGCGATTACCTGGCTGATGCGGCCAACGGATTTCTGACCCGCGATATCATATTTCTGGTGATGGCCTATCGGCTGCCAGGGTTCCTTGAGCTGATTTTGCCTATCAGCTTTTTTCTCGCCATTATGCTTGCCTACGGCCGGCTGTATGTCGACAGCGAGATGGTCATTCTGCAGGCCTGCGGCATGAGTACGGGTCGCTTGATCTACATTACCCTGCTGCTCTCCCTCTTTGTACTGGCCCTGACGGCGGCGATGACGCTCTGGCTCAAACCCACGGGAGAGTCCGAGGTTGAGAAACTGCTCAATAGCCAACAGAACATGACAGAATTCGATACGTTGATTCCCGGGCGTTTCCAGACATTGAAGTCGGGTGATCGGGTCACCTACACGGAGAGGCTTGGTGATGATGGCAGGCTGAACAACCTGTTTATTTCCGAGATAGAGGCAGGCAGGTTCAACTATGGCCCGAAAGACTCGATTACCGTGGTCGCCAAAACCGGCGAATCCATGATTGATGCCAATGGCAATCGCTTTCTCGTCATGCGTGACGGCAGACGTTACAACGGTGAACCCGGCTTCCGTGATTTCAGGGTGATCGAGTATGAAGAATACGGTCAGTTGATTGAGCTACGGGAAGATAAAGACCCCTACGAGCGTCGAACTGCGATTCCGACGCTGGATCTGATTGACTCTGATAGTGCCATGGGGATATCTGAGCTGCAGTGGCGTCTTGCGGTAATCCTGATGGTGCCCGTGATTGCGCTGATGGCTATTCCACTGGCCCGGGTTAACCCCCGGCAGGGTCGGTTTACCCGCCTGCTCCCAGGTATGTTCTGCTGCTTTCTGTATGTTGTTATCTTGTCTGCAGGTCGCGCCGCCCTGGAAAAAGGGCAGATACCAATAGGCGTTGGCCTGTGGTGGGTCCACGGCATGTTTCTGGTGCTGGTAATTCTGCTGTTCAACGGGGAATGGTTTGCCCGACCATTTAGAGCCTTTGCGATTCATCGCGCCGTGACTACAACAAAATGAAGCAACTTGATGCCTATGTCGCGCGCACTGTGGGTATGACAATCCTGCTCGCAGCCATTGGCCTTGTGGGGATACTCAGTATTTTCACGTTCCTCGAGCAGGTCGAGGACATGGAGAAGAACTACGACATTTTTGCGGTTCTTTGGTTTTGTCTGTACAGCCTGCCGCGCATTTTTTACGAGATTGCCCCTTTTGCCGCGTTGATTGGGTGCCTGGCGGGTCTTGGTCTGCTTGCCAGCAGCAGTGAACTGCTGGTCATGCGGGCATCCGGTGTTTCTACCTGGGCAATATCCTGGAGTGCGCTCAAGCCAGCGTTGGTACTTGTTGTTGTCAGTCTGCTGGTCGGGGAATACGTGCTGCCCGATGTTGAACGAATGGCCAGAAATGAACGTACCAAGGCGCTGTCTGCAGACAACCAAATCACCCCCTATTTTGGGATGTGGTATCGGGAGGGTAATGTCTTTATGCATTTTGATGAGATGACCCAGGCGGGCGTGATGGGTGGGCTTAGCCACTACTACGTAAACGATTCAAACGAGATAGACCGCTCCCTGTATGCTGAGCGTGCCGTGTTCCATGACGTGCGACCGGATGAAAAGTACTGGCTGATGGAAAACGTGGTGTTGACCGATATTTATCCTGACCGAACAGAGGTTAGCAAGCTCGCAAGCCTTGAATGGCGTACCGGGCTCGAACCTGACCTGCTCAAAACAGAATTGCTTGTGCGTCCGGACAAAATGTCGATTGCTGAACTCAGTGCCAAGATTGACTATATGGAAGCCCAGTCACTCAACAGCAGCAAGTTTCAGGTTGGCTATTGGCAGAAGTTGCTCCAGCCACTGGCCACGCTGAGCCTGGTACTGGTTGCAGTCTCTTTCATTTTTGGCCCGTTACGTGAGGCGACCATGGGTATGCGAGTGGTGGCCGGGGTGATTATCGGCATTCTCTTCAAGTTCGTGCAGGATTTACTTGCGCCAGCGAGTATGGTGTTCGGCTTTTCTCCCGTGCTCGCGATTCTGGTTCCGGTCTCGCTGTGTCTCTTTGTTGGCCTGATGCTCATGCGTCGTGCCAACTGACCCGCGAGTACCTGCCACCCGTCATTTCGACCGTAGCGCAGATATCTAGCACACCAGCAGCTGTCATTGCGCCGTAGCGGAGAAATCTCGCACACCAGCAGCTGTCATTGCGCCGTAGCGGAGAAATCTCGCACACCAGCAGCT
>CAYGNA010000015.1:0-14861 GCA_964351065.1 uncultured Pseudomonadales bacterium | reverse complement strand
TCTCGCACACCAGCAGCTGTCATTGCGCCGTAGCGGAGAAATCTCGCACACCAGCCGCTGTCATTTCGACCGTAGCGGAGAAATCTCGCTGACCAATCGGGAACTCTCCCCTGCGGTACTTTGGACCTCCAGTCGGGATAGCGTGCAGCGCAGGCTCTCGGGTCAGGTTTTGCGCTCCGACGCGTAAGGTTTGTCTCCCAGGTACACCACGCGCGTGTCAGTGGCAAGATCGTAGAGCGTCAACCGCTCGCGGTTGGTTAGTATCCACAGGAAGCCGAGTCCCAACGTTGCGATCGAGATGGTGGCAGCAAGAAAACGCAGGATACACTGCCAACTGGTTAACAACTGACCGGCCTCGGTGACAGTGCGGATTTTCCAGACCTGCATGCCCAGTGTTTGGCCCCGCATTCGCCAGAATGCGTAGTAAAAACCAAACAGTTCAATGTAAAGGAAAAGCTGGAAAGCCCACCCGCCAACCGCGTCGCCATCGGCGACCAGCGCAACCAGCAGGGTTGTGCTTAGCATCCAGATAGCAACAACCAAAAAGCTGTCGTAGACGAGGGCGGCCAGGCGCCGGATGGCGCTCGCGTTGGGGTATTCAGTCATTGGGCGTTTCCGTTTTGGGGCGACAGTTTCGCTTATCTGGGAGTGGCTGGCCAATCTTTGTGCATGATCCGGGTTCGCCACCCTGAATCTGTCATCCATGGTGCTTTCCATAGACAGTTCAGCGGTACTCATTTTAGCGGTTTTCAGTTCACTGTTTGGCTGGTATCGAATCGGGCCATTTCCGTTTAGGATTATGGGTCGCGATAAACTATGCAGGGCTTTTTGTAATGGCGGTAATGGCGGTAACAGCGGCAGCAGGTTGGCGGGGAAAAGACGGCGGGTTGTATTTGGGCCGATCACCTCTGGTAGTGCCAGGCGTGATGCTCGTGCTGCTGATGCTGGCACTTATGCTGCTGCCGCTTCAGTCGAAAGCGGAGGCAGATCGCCCGCCTTTTCGAGAGTGGCTATCCGGGATTAAGCAGCAGGCGCGCGAGCAGGGAATTACTGAGGCGACGATTGCGTTGCTGGATGACCTCCAGCCCGATGAGCGGGTTATTGGCTTTGATCGCAAGCAGCCGGAATTTGTGCAGACGTTTGATGAGTACCTGATCGCTCGCGTTACCGAGTATCGAATACGCCGCGCGCGTGAAGAGTTTGCCGCCAACCGCGAGGCGCTCGAGAAAATCGGGAAAGCTTATGGCGTTGATCCCCAGTTTATGATCGCTTTCTGGGGACTGGAATCCAGCTTCGGCCAGTATCAGGGCAAGTACTCAATCCTTCGGTCTCTCGCCACCCTGGCATATGATCCGCGCCGAACCACGTTTTTTACAAAGCAGTTGCTGGCAGCGCTCAGCATCCTCGATGAGGGGCATGTACCGCCGGAAGAGTTTGTCGGCGGCTGGGCGGGCGCCATGGGGCAAAACCAGTTTATCCCGACAAGTTTCCTGCGGTATGCCCAGGATTTTGATGGCGACGGCCACAAGAACATCTGGAGTAATCAACTGGACGTTTGGGCGTCCATTGCCTATTACCTGTCCAGCAACGGATGGCGCGCTGGCGCGGGCTGGGGGACGCAGGTTGAAGTCCCTGCCGGGTTTGATTTTGAAGCGCTAAAACCGAAGACTGTCCCAACCGGCTGTCGTGCGCTGCGCTATCACACCAGCAAAAAGCCCGTGTCTGAATGGGCCAGGCTAGGTGTGACGGGCGATCTGGCGCGGTTGCCTGAAGGCGAGTATGCCCTCATTATCCCCGCCGAAAACGAAGAGTCGCACTGGCTGGTTGGTGGTAATTTCCGTTCAATTCTTGCGTACAACTGCGCCAACAAGTACGCCGTATCGGTTGGGCTGTTGGCAGATGAAGTGCTAAAGAAATAGTGTCGAAGAACCAGTGCGGCTAGCGCATGGCTGCGATGAAAGCCGGCCTGTTTGACAGACGGTGCCAGTAGTCATCTGTTCGGTGTGGGAAATCCCGACCGACCAGCCTTGTTGTCAGCATAAGTGAATAACCCATCATGATGTCAGCGCCGCTGAATTCAGGACCCGGCAGATAAGGAGAGTCTGTCAGTGCCTGCTCAATGGCTTCAACGCAGAGCCAGGCACGATCCTGCATTTCCGCAATAGCCGCTGCACTTTGCTCGGCTTCTGTGAAAACCCGCCGGTGATTAACAATTTCACCCAGGGGACGTGCAAAAGTTGCTTCTGCGAACCAGGACCACTGCATATAAAGGCCGTGCGCCGGCGTGCCTTTCACAGGCTGCAGGCGACCATCACCATAATGGTCCAGCAGGTATTGCACCATGGCCCCGGATTCGAACAACTTGAGGTCGCCGTCCAGCATGACAGGTACTTTCCCGACAGGGTTCATGGCGCGCCATTCAGGCGTTTGTCGAAAGGCGACAGAAAAATCGACATCAACACGTTCATAGTCCAGACCGAGTTCTTCACAAACCCATATCACGCGGATTGAACGTGTGCCGGACGCATGGAATATTTTGATTGTCATATCCTGTGCGCCCCATTATATGCCTGTTGGCGCCCGGGCTCGTTGATTACATGGCCGCGTGACATTAACTGATACCGAGTCGGTCAAACTGTTCCTGCGGTGCCTCCACTTCCTTGAGCGCCACCCGTAGCAGTTCAATCATATCCTTCTCCAGCGGTTGTCCGGTGCGATTGTCCTGCTCCTGCGGATCGTCCGGAATGACATAAAGGTGATGGTCATCAACAGGCGCGCCAACCGACCAGTAGGGAAGCAGATCGCCTTCCTGGAACGGTTGGCGAATCACCGGGATATCAGAGCCGGGCATAAAGTCGAGCCAGGCGTTTTTGTCTGGATTTGGTAGTCGGACGCCTGGCATGTAAGGGATTGGCATGGTGGACCATCGGTTGGACCACATCGACAGTGGATAGTTATCCTGGACAGGCGACCTGGCGTACTTGTTTTTTCCATCATGGATTTGCACCCAGTTGCCAAAGATTCCGCCCAGCGCCCAGTCCCTGATGGAGTCTTTCTCGCCAGTAACGAGAGGGAGCAGGGATTTGCCATGGGTAATGTGTTCCGGGGCAAGATCAAACAGGTCAACCAGGGTTGCGTTAATGTCGACGTTGGTGGTGAGTGCGTCCCTGGACCCGGCCTCGCAGCCAGGGTAGTAGATCATCAGTGGCGTGTGTCCCAGGGTCTCGTACTGGATTGCTTTTGGTTTGCCAAACATGTCGCGTTCGCCCAGGTAGTGACCGTGATCCGTGCACAGGATCAGCATGGTGTCTTCCCACATGTTCTTCGCGTCCATTACATCGAGGATCTTGCCAAACCAGTGATCGATCATGCTGAGCTTGGAGCCATAGTTGGCACGAACATGTCTGCCCTCGCGTTCTGTGATGACACCATTTTCCACGGCACCCACTGCATAGGGGGGCCAGATGATGAGTTCATCTTTCCAGTCGGGATCATACTTGTTGACCCAGGGCGCGGGGGTATCAAACGGTTCATGAGGATCAAACTCGTCAACAAAAACCATAAAGCTCTCGTGCGCCACCGCGTGTTTGTCGAGCCAGTCGGCTGTTGCCTGCATGGTTTTCGGACCCGGAAAATCGAGTTCCTCGCGAAAGTAGGTACGGGAGAGGTCGTAGCCCAACGTACCCCTGCCAAATTTGTTCTTGGTGCCAGCAGGTAGTGCTGGTGCGCCTATCCAACTGGGATCTTCCCGCGTCCGCCAGGGGTCGCTTTCATGGCCTCGCAGGTAGTCCCAGGCAAAAAAGTCAGTGTGGTAGTTTTCGCCGCCTGTTTCGAACAAGTGGGGATGATCGGTCATGAGTTGTGTTGTGACGCCTTTGCGCCGCAGGTAATAGGTGATCGATCTCTCCCACAGTTCGATTGATCCCCAGGGGCGCCACAGAAAATCCATCGCCCCGACCAGGATGTCGTGGCGTGCGGGCATACAGGGTAATGAGCCAGTGTAGTGATTGGTAAACCGGAGCGACTTTTTAGCCAGTCTGTCGAGGTTTGGTGTTTCGAATTCTGTGCCGCCGTAGCAGCCCAGCATATGACGGTTAAGGCTGTCCAACAGGACAACAACAGCTTTTTTTGGCTTCACTATCTGGCTCCTCTTGGCGAACCTCTGGAGTCTACCTCAACTCCTGCTAGACCCTGAAGTGGCTTCACGCTTTATTGTGTGGATATGAAAAACCAATTACTGCTCCACATCGATGGCATGACCTGCAAGCACTGTGCGGCCCGCGTTCAGAGAGCGCTTGAGAAATTGCAAGGGACGGCAAGTGTTGCTGTTGACGCTGAAGAGGGTACTGCTGTACTGGTCGCGAGGTCCTGGATAGCACCAGTAGATTTGGCGGCAAGTGTATCCGCTGCAGGTTATGAACTTCGCTCCGTACTGGCAGAAGGGGCGTTCACTCTGCCTGTGAGTGGAATGCACTGCGTTAACTGTGTCCGCCGGATTGAAGAAGCCTTGCTCGCGGTGCCAGGCGTAGTGGCAGTGCACGCGGATCATGAACAGCATAGGGTGGATATCGAGGGGCAGGCGCAGCTTGGCGCAGTGCAGGACGCGGTGGTGAAAGCTGGCTACGAGATCACCGCAACTGATGCGCCAGACATCAAGTCTGTTCACCAGCCGAACCAGGAAGTCGGTAATTCTCGTCCCCTGCTTTTTGAGATCGGCGGTATGTCATGTGCCAGTTGTGTGCGTTCGGTTGAGCAGGCGCTGCTGGCAACGCCAGGTGTTGAACGTGCCAGTGTCAACTTTGCCGACCAGTCAGCATGGGTCATGGCAACCACCGAGGTCCTGTTGCTGCAGAACGCCATCAAGCAGGCAGGGTATAGTGCAATCCTGCGGGTCGAAGATGAGTCGCCGGACGTTCGGGAAGCCAGCAACCGGCGCCGCTTGCAGCATGCGGTATTCCGCTCTGCTATTGCACTGGTGTTTGGTGTTGCGTTAATGGCCGGCATGAAGCTTCAGGTCTTGCCGGGCCCTGCAGTAACCGCCTTCTGGCTGCCAACCGGCCTTGTGCTTTTGGTTGTTCTGTCCCTGACGGGTGGCCATTTCTTTCGTGGTGCGCTGACGTCGGCACGTCACCTGACCGCCACCATGGATACCCTGATTGCGCTTGGTACCGGTACGGCCTGGTTGTATTCGATGTTGGTGATCCTGTTACCGGAAGCTTTGCCACCCGGGGCGAGGCATCTGTTTTTTGAAGCAGCGATGTTCATCATCGGTTTTGTCAATCTTGGTAAGGCGTTTGAGGAAAATGCCCGGGGCAAAACCTCGCTGGCCATTCGGCGCCTGCTCAACCTGCGGCCCGCTACGGCTATGCGTCTGGATGAAGGTCAGGAAGTCCAGGTGCCCCTTGGTGATATTGTGGCAGGGAATCTGCTTCGAGTCAGGCCCGGTGAAACGGTGCCGGTTGACGGACTGATAGAGCAGGGAGAATCCAGTATTGATGAGGCTATGTTAACTGGCGAGTCTGTGCCGGTCGACAAGGGGCCAGGGCATACGGTAACCGGCGGTACGCTAAACATTTCTGGTGCCCTGACAGTGCGGGCAACCCGGGTAGGTTCGGGTACAGTGCTGGCGAAAATAGTCCAACTGGTGCAGGAAGCACAGAACTCCAAGCCGACAATCGGCCGGATCACGGACCGGATATCGGCGTGGTTTGTCCCTTTTGTGTTAGTGCTGGCAGCGGTAACGGGTCTGATCTGGATATCGTTTGGGCCGGACCCTGCAGTTTCTCATGCGGTAGTGGCAACCATGAGTGTGTTGATTATTGCCTGCCCATGCGCCCTTGGCCTCGCGATCCCCATGTCAATTATGGTGGGTATGGGCAGGGCTGCAGATGCCGGCGTACTAATCAGGAACAGCGAGGTGTTGCAGACTGCCAGCCGGCTTACTGTTCTTGTGGTTGACAAGACAGGCACGCTGACCCCGGGCCGGCCGCGAGTCAGCCGGGTAATGGCAATAGAAAATGATTTGCCGCTTCTATCGGTAGCGAAGAATCTTGAGTCGTCATCAGAACACCCGGTTGCGGCAACCATTGTGGCGTATGGCCGGGCGCGCAATGTTGATGAGCACAAGGTGCAATCATTCCTGAATGTGCCGGGCCAGGGTGTGAAGGGCGTCATAGACGATGAGCCGGTAGCCTGTGGTACACACGCCTTTATGCTTTCGTTGGGCATGCATGCAGACTCGTTGCCGCCGCCAGAAGAGGGCAGCACGGTTGTGTATGTTGGCAAAGGCAAAAACGTTCTTGGGTTTATCGAGCTGTTTGATGACTTGAAACCTGGTATCGATGTCGCCATCGCAGGCATCCGTCAGCTTGGCATTCGCGTGATTATGCTAACGGGTGATAACTCGTCCTCAGCCGCGCGCATTGCGGACGTACTTGCGCTGGATGATTTTGCGGCCGGGCTCCAGCCTGCAGATAAACTGTCGCGCGTTCGTGCGCTCCAGGCAGCCGGAGAGCGGGTTGGTATGGTAGGTGACGGTGTCAACGATGCGCTTGCACTCAGTGCCGCTGATGTCGGGTTTGCGATCGGGAGCGGTACTGACATAGCGCTGGAAACGGCTGATGTTACCCTGCTGGGCGAAGACCTTGCAGGTATTGAACACGCAATTCGCCTGTCGCGCGCCACGCTGCGTAATATCTACCAGAACCTTGCGGCGGCGTTTGCCTACAACCTGGCGTTGCTGCCCATCGCGGCCGGGGTGCTCTACCCCTGGACCGGCAAACTCATAGATCCCGCGCTCGCCGGCCTTGCCATGGCTCTTTCCTCGGTGACAGTCGTCGCCAATGCAGGTCGATTGCGCTTTGTGTCTATTGGTTAGCGATCGGCAAAAATGTGTGAGGCAATGATGCAGTTTGATGTTTACCAGGCGGATCCGATTGCCAGCGGTACGGTGCTGGCAGCACTGGCCCAACGCGCCTTTGGCAGTTTTGACGCAGACGATATTCAGTGGCGCCTGAGTGTCATGCCAGAAATCTCGGTATTCCTGGCGGCGATTGAGGGAAAGGCGATCGGGTTTAAGGCGGGATATGCCGCAACGCCGCGCCGCTACTACAGTTGGCTTGGTGGCGTGGACCCGGACTTCCGAGGTCATGGCGTGGCAGCAGCGCTGATGTATGCCCAGCATCAGTGGCTCACCAGTACGCGTTACCTGCTGGTCGAAACGCATGTCAGGCAGTCTAACGCCGCCATGATCCAGGTAAACCTCAAGGCTGGACTCAGCGTGACCGGCATGTTCATGAAATCGGGTGAACCCAACCTGATTATGCAGCGGGAAATTGTCAGATAGTGCAACTGCGGCCAGGTTTTTCGATTCACTGGCTGGTTGTGCATTATGCGCTCTGCTACATTTACGTTGCGTTAACGAACCAGTAGTCAAGACTTGTACCCTGAATCCATTCTCGACTCCCTAACCCAGCCGGTTGCGCTCTTTGATGGTGCGGGTGTACTGCTGCACTGTAACGCCGCATTCGGGCAAACCTGGCGGGTCTGTGTGCCCGGTGCTTCATTTTTGGAGATATTTCCCGAAGTTGATTTTGAGTTAGCCGGCGGCGCAGTAAATGAAGTCTTGCTCCGATCAGACCTGCTGCTGTTGCTGTCTCGGCACAGCGATGATCTTGTTCTCGCGTCGCTGCAGGAAAGTTCAGCCGCTACCCGTCAGTTGAGACTACTTGCGGAAGCAGAGGAGTTAACTGGCGGCTTTACCTTCGAATTTGATCGCGCATCCCTGCAATGGTGGGTATCCCCCAACTGGTTTCGAATTGTTGGTCGTGCGAGCACTGAACAACCTACATCTGAGTTCCTGTTGTCTCCTGTTGGTGTTGCCCAACCAGGTGGGATACGGCGCGCCGTGGAGCAAGCGCTTAACACCGGTGAAGACGTGCAGCTCGAGCACACCCTGCTGGACGGAAAAGGCATCGAACGAATATTTCTCTCTGTCATACGACCGGTGAAGAACGAGCAGGATGAAGTGGTGCGTTTGGTAGGTGCAGGGCGCGATATTACCGAGTTGAAACGTGCAGCGGGAGAAAACGAGAGATTCCTCTCCGCGGTCGAGCACTCTGGTGAGATGATCGTGATAACCGACCGGGACGCACGGATTGTTTACGTCAATCCTGAGTTTGAACGGGTGACGGGCTATACGGCGGCGGAAGCACGGGGGCAGACCACATCTCTTTGGCGAAGTGGCGTGCATGACCAGGCGATATTTGATGATGCCTGGGAGCAGTTGCAAAAGGGAGAGCGCTGGAGAGGCCACCTGGTAAATCGCAAGAAAGACGGAAGCCTGATTCGGGAGGAGGTCACCATTTCCCAGGTGACTGACAGAACTGGTGAAGTCATAGGTTATGTTGAGATCAAGCGTGACATTACGCGTCAGCGTGAGCTTGAGCAGAATCTCGCACATTCGCAGCGCATGGAATCCATTGGTACTCTGGCCGGCGGTGTAGCACACGACTTCAACAACTCGCTACAGACAATTCTCGGCAATGCACAACTCCTGTTACTTGGTTTCGCAGACAATCCCGATGTATCCAGATACGCCCGTGACATCGAAGCTGCCGCAGCAACTTCTGCCAGCCTTACCCAGCAACTGCTGGTTTTTGCCAGGCGCCAGGCCAGCCAGCCAAGACCTTTGGATATCGGCGAGGAATTACCGCAAATCCGCAGCATGTTGCAGCGTCTGATTGGGGCAAATATAGAGATGCGCTGGGAAAATATCGACGGGTTCTGGCCCGTTAGGATGGACCCAGCGCAGCTTAACCAGGTGATTACCAACATTTGTGTTAATGCGCGTGACGCAATCAGCGGTGTGGGCGTCATCAACATTCGGCTTGACAGTGTGATCGCAGAAGAGGCGACTCACCTGACGGTGGAAACACCAAATGAACATGGCTATGTGGTGCTTTCCATAGAAGATAATGGGTGTGGTATGTCTCTGGACGTGCAACGGAGAATGTTTGAACCATTCTTCACAACCAAAGCAGTTAATGAAGGCACGGGCCTGGGACTCGCTACTGTGTACGGCGTTGTTACACAAAACGGAGGCGACGTTCGGGTTAGCAGCGTCCCCGGTCAAGGTTCAAGGTTTGATGTTTACCTGCCGCGATATCCGTTTGAGCGGCAATCTACTGTACATGTTGTGCGTGCACCTGCGCCAACATCCACTGCCTACCATGTGCTGGTTTGTGATGATGAGGAATCGATTGTCCAACTGATCTCGACACTGCTGGTCTCGCTTGGCTATCGTGTGGCGGCATTCACGTCACCAGTTGAAACACTGTCGGCTGCAGCCGGGCTAGACCCCGTTGACCTGATTGTATCTGATGTCATTATGCCGGTGATGAATGGCACAGATATGGTGCGAAAACTGCGTGAACATCATCCGCAGGCCCGGGTGATCTTTACATCGGGTTATACTGCAGATGTCTTGAAGAGCGAAGAGATGGATGACTTTCTCCACAAGCCTTTTTCAAATCGCGATCTGGTGGATCGAATTCAGAAACTACTGAATACTGATTAATGTTGTTCCCCCGGGCTATTTGCCGGGGTCTTTCATAAAGCTGGCGTCTGTTTCAGCGACAATTTCACCAGTATCAATACGAATCATTTTGCCCTGCATGACCACAAGCCGACCGCGTTCGCGTATGCAGTGACCCTCGAGGCGTACAGGTGTTCCGGTGGGAAGGGCCGCCTTGTAGCGAATCTCGCACTTGGCGGTGAACGCGCGATGCCCCTGCAGGAATATCCAGTTGGCCATTACATCGTCCAGTGCACTGAAGATCAGGCCACCATGGGTGACGCCATCATAGCCGCAGTGATCTGCGGCAGGCGTAAATTCTGACCGGCAAACACCGTCTTCAAGCCTGAACTGCAGGTGCAGGCCGCCTGGATTGGCGGGTCCGCATACAAAACATCGGTTTGCATCACTTCTCAATTCACTCATTTATTGCCTCAGATTGCCGCGGATTGCTTGATTTTTATCCTATCATCCCAATCCAGTGACAGAACGACTCACCGAACCACTGACAGAACTATTCGCAGGTAACAATTATGGACCCGTTGGGAATCTGTTGTCCCTTCTGTTTTACCAAAAACAGGGTGCCTGCAGCGCGCCTTGAAGAAAAGCCGCGCTGTGGTAAGTGCCACGAGCCACTCTTTAGCGGTGGACCTGTTGCTGTTGACACAACGCAGTTTGACAAGATGGTACAGGGCAGTGACCTGCCGGTTGTCGTGGATTTCTGGGCATCCTGGTGCGCTCCCTGCAAGATGTTCGCACCAGTGTTTGCAGATGTCGCCGCGCAGTTGGAAACAAAGGCATGTTTCATCAAACTGGAGACGGACGAGAACCCGCAAATTGCGGCCCGGTACCGAATTGCGTCTATTCCCACGCTGGCTGTTTTTGAAGGTGGGGTCGAGAAGGCGCGAATGTCCGGTGCCTTACCGCAGGGCCAGTTTCTTGCCTGGCTTGCGTCAAATGCAGGTGTTCAGCGCTAGAAGAGCTTGTTGTGTGGGCAGTGGGCAGTGGCCAGATACCACAAACTGCTGAGGGTGTTTACCCGGGTTAAGTTCACAAAACCGTTGTGAGGCAATAGATGGTGGCAGCAATACCGCTGCCGAGCGCGGCTCCGACCAGGATATCTGTTGGAAAGTGCACACCCAGAATCACCCGTGATGCACCCACCGATGCAGCCCACACGTACAAGAGTGCAAAACCGGGGCCGTAGCACAACACCACGGCCGTCGCCATCAGGAAGGCGGCAGACGTGTGGCCTGACGGAAAGCTGAACTCATCGGACGCAATGATGTGGCTCGTATAGTCGGGCACAATATTGTAAGGGCGCCGGCGTTTGAAGCTCTTCTTGGCAACCGGGTAGATGGTGCGCTCAATGGCGAAGGCCGTGCCAGCAAAATAGAAGAAGTTTTCAACCTCTGGAAACCCAAGCAGGTAGAGGATGACTGGAACCAGGGGGTAAGCCCAACCGTCACCGGTGCGCGATACTTGCCGTGCTGTGGTGACAAGTACGCCGTGCAGGCGGGACGAGATGATCCGTTGGAACGTGTTCACATCCCACTGGTGTATTGTCTCCAACATGCCGTCGCGATTCATCATGGTGCGCATTCTGAGCTTCGGAGGTAAATATTTTATTAAGCCAATATTGTTTTTCAAGCGAGACCTGACCCTTGCCTGGGAGTACTTATGCTGGAAACCGTAAAGTCCCATTGTCCCTGCTGTGGTGAGCCTATCCATCTGGTGGTTGACTGTAGCCTTGATGATCAACAGTACACGGAAGACTGTGAGGTATGCTGCCGCCCTATGATTGTCTCGGTCAGCGTTTACCCAGATGGCCCCTACGTGACTGTACAGTCAGAGGAAGAAGCTTGAGGTGGGTGAACAATTGGTTGACTCTCAGCACCTGCTGGCTGTTGAAGTGAAGGTGTTGAAATGAAGGTGTTGAAGTGAAGGCGTCTGGATTGCTACTGGTGCCGGGGTGCCGGTGCTAACTGGAAAACCCGAACAGACGAACAAGATATTGCCGAAAGAGTGACCAAAAGGGCTCAATATAGAGTTCCTCCGGGATCTTGTGCTCAATCTCCTGATGCAGTTTGGGTAGTTCTGACCAGTGCAGCCCCTGCTTGTAGTGATGCGCTGTGTGGTAGCCAAGATTGCCCGTGATGAGGTTAAAAATACGGTTGGTATTGTTGTATGACGCGCTGAAGTGATCATCAGTATCAAGCCCGGCATGGTGATCGTAGGTTGCCCAGGCAGTAATCAACATACCCATAATCATGGGTATGATGAAGAGAAACAGTGCTTGTAGTGGTTGGTATAGGGTCAGCAGGGACACCAGCGCAACTGTCAGTAACGTATAGGCAAGATGAATTCGGTACAGGCGTGGGTATCGTTTGCCAACCTCATAGCCTCGAGGGTAAGCGGTTATGGCGACATTAAGTGTATATTCCCAGACACCCATCTTGGCGCCGTCCTTGCGCTTCCAACGGCTCTCATCTTTGGTCTGGTCGAGATAATTGTGGTGATGTCCCAGGACGTGATGCAGCAGCCATAGATTGGTGGTTACGCCGGTATGCAGTGCATAGCAGATTTCGAGCAGGCGATTGGGCACCAGGGATTTAAACGTCAGCGTATGCTGGTGATGGTGATTCCAGGCGCAGATGCACCCTTTCGGGATAATCATTAGCAAGAAATAGACAGCGAGCGCCCAGATGTTATCGACTGTAAAATAGACGACAAAATCGAGAAATGTAAGACCGATAATGATTGCAACCGGAATGCGGTCGGCGGGATGTCTAATCACAGATTGGTTGTGTTCCGGCTAATGAAAGGCATGGTATAAGTCACTCTGGAAAAAGTAAACATCTATGGATGCGTAATGTCTGGAGACATTATTGAGTTTGATAAAGCGTCTGGTCCCCATGTGCATCGGCGCAAGGAAAGCAAGCTGAAAGCGATAAAGAGCGCTTTCAAGGCTGCACGTGAAGAAAAGCCGAAGCAGCCAACCCGTAAACAGAAAGGCAAGAAAAAGGGCAAGAAAGACGGCAAGAAAAAGTAACTTTCAGACATGGTGCCGTGCTCGGAGCGCGTCATCGATCATCTTGTGTGCCTGTGATGTTAGTGTGCCTACATCTTCGCTTGAGAGGCCTTTTGTCGAAATCGGTTCGCCAATTTCAAGTATCACATTGCCGGGAATGATCTCGGTGGTATCCGAGGGTAGGACATCTCTTGTATGATGGACCGCGACCGGCAGGATCGGCAGTCCAAGTTCCTGCGCGAGCCTGAAAGCCCCTTTCTTGAAAGCACCCAGTTCACCTGTACGTGACCTTGTACCCTCTGGAAAAAATACGACGGAGATGCCGTCCTTTATGCGATTCCTGGCATTGTTTATGGACGCGAGCGCAGCTTCTGTGTTCGATCGGTCAACAATGATGTGGCCCATCACTTCACAGGCAAGACCAAGTACGGGTACCGCGCGCAATTCTTTTTTCATAACCCACTTGATATCAACGCCAAGATGACCGTAGAGCACGTAGATATCGATGAGGCTCTGGTGGTTGGAAACGATAACGTAGGACTGTGCCGGGTCGATTTTTTCCCAGCCAATAACCTTGATACCTGTCATGCTGACGAACATGTTGAGGCGAGCCCAGGTGCGCCCAAGCACCCTTGAGGCGAAGTCGGGATAACCTGCAATGCTGAGTAGAATAATCAGCGTGCCAAGAATGAGCGTGCTAAATGCAAGAAATGGTGCAATAACCAGCCAGCGATACAGAAACAGCACAGGCGTATTGCGCGCGGCGGTTCTGTTGTTCTCAAAGTTTGATGTGGCCAATTGATCCTGCCTCCAGGGCTGGCATATGAGAGAAAGAGACAGGGGTAGCGAAGCCCCGTCGGCTTCTTCTAATGTGGTTTGTCGCCGGCAACGGTTGTGCGAAGCATTTCGCGCCTGTGGCCCTGATAATCCGATGTTGCACAATGCTGTGTACAACGGTTGTCCCACATTGTGAGGGAGCCTGGTTCCCAGTGTACCCGGCACGTCAATGAAGGATTTACGGCAAGGTCGTTCAGGTACTTGAGGATTGGCGCGCTCTCGGCTTCTGTCATGTTCTTGAAGCGTATGGTGTAGACCGGATTGACCCACAACGCCTTGCGACCCGTCTCGGGATGCGTGCGTATGACCGGGTGTTCGATGGTGGGTGGTTCTGAAGTAGCGTTTTCGATCTTCATGTTTTCCAGATGGTCTTTCATCCGGGCATTGGGACCATAAGAGCGGGTTGAACTGTGAATGGCGATCATCCCCTCCAGCATCTCTTTCATACCTGACGATAGCGCGTCATAGGCTCGATAGAGATTGCTGTAGAGCGTATCGCCCCCCGCGTCAGGCACGTCAACAGCATAGAGAATCGTGCGGCTGGGCGGCAGTTCCTGGAAAGTAAAATCGGTATGCCAGCCAGCGCCAAATGACATGGGTGATTTTTCGCTGGCTTCCTTGATAATCGGTACAACGTCAGGGAATGCCGGCAGACCCGTGAGGTAGGGTGTCTCACCAACACCCCCCATGCGCTCGGTCAGTTCAAGCAGCCCTTTTGGATCAAGCTTCTGGTCTCGAAAACAGAGTACCAGGTGTTCCAGGAATGCCGCGTGAACCCTTGATGCATCTTCATTGGATAGCGGGACGGACAAATCGACGCCTCTGACTTCTGCGCCAAGCGCGCCGGCAATTGGGGTTATCGTCATCTCGGACAATGTCTGTCCCTCTCGGTTTAAGTTGTGTGAGGTCTTGATTATGACAAAAGAGGCGGTTGGCGAGTAGTTGGTTCCTGAGCGAAACAGCCCGTTCAGCCCCAAACCTGGTCTTCCGTACTCCAACCCTTTGGTAGCATTCGCACGTTGATGCTGCTTCTTTGATAGAAGTTGCCGCTAAAAGTTGCACGTCGACGAATTTGGCACAAAATAAGTAAGTTATTACAGATACAGGGAGTGGGCGTGGATCTCTTGACTGACCTCGGTGCGCTGGGCCTGGGAAACAGGCTGAAACGACTGTCTGATCGAATGATGCAGGACGGCATCCGCATTTATCGGGAAAGCGGCATCGATTTTGAACCGCGCTGGTTCCCGGTTTATTACTTTCTGGCGCATCGTGGGCCGACGCCTGTTACCGGTGTGGCGCGCGGGCTGGGTGTAACCCATCCGGGCGTGAACCAGGTGGCGAAGGAGATGATCAGCGCTGGCCTGTTGGCGGCATACAAAGATCCGGGTGACAAACGTAAACGGGTGCTGGCTCTCACGA
>CAYGNA010000014.1:0-27462 GCA_964351065.1 uncultured Pseudomonadales bacterium | reverse complement strand
ATGGTGAGCAATGTGCGGTCCCGACTGCTCCCGGCATAGTTGACGAGGAGGTCGATACGGCCAAACTTGTTCAGCGCTGTCCAGATGAGTTGGTCTGCGCCCTCGACTGTGGAAATATCTGCACTGTTTCCGACAGCTTCAAAACCGGCCTCCCTGATTTCGGCAGCGACCTGCTCGGCGATTGATGACTCCTGTCCGTCGCCACTCAGCGTACCGCCGACATCATTGACAACAACTTTTGCGCCGGCTTTGGCCAGCGCCAGTGCCTCGCCCCGGCCGATTCCGCGGCCTGCACCCGTGACTAACGCGACCTTGCCGTTCAGTAGACCCATTGTTGCTCCCACCTCGATGTGTTTCTCCGGTATAGCGCCCAAGGGTAACGCCACTGGTTAAATTTTCATATCCTCAATTATCGAGTATGAAAGTTTGATTGAGTCGAAACTTGTTACGTCTGGCGGGTTCTAATGATCATGCGGCGCTAGCCTGTATATAACGGGCCAGCACCGCGCACTGTGTCATACTCTGCCTTTAATGGTCAGTCAATTGTGAGTTTCTCCTAACCTCGTGTTCTATTCCCGTCTCGCCGCTGCCGTGGTTTGCCTGCTTGCAGGCACTTCAGCGATAGCTGGTGTCACTATTACCGGCGTCCCTGCGTCGGTTGAACAGGCGATCAGGGCAGGGCTCTCCCTCACCGATGCCTGTGAACAGCCCGCGTGGCTGGTGCGCTACCGCTTTGCGAACTCAGAACGCGAGATCAAGACGGTGCTGGAGACCTATGGCTACTATTCCAGCGAGGTCAGCCCCCGGCTGGCGTTTACGGTGGATTGTTTTGATGCGGATTTCCAGATAGAACCAGGACCGCCCACGCTCGTGGCGAAGTCGATGATCAGCCTGGTCGGTGAAGGTAGTGAGTTTGCGGCGTTTACAGGTCGAATTCAGACAAACCCGCTTACGCAGGGGAGCCAGTTTGACCACGAACATTATGAGAGCTTCAAGTCTGAACTTGGGGAGGTGGCTGGCCGCTTTGGTTTCCTGCAAGGCGAGTTCACGACGCGTCAGGTTGTGGTGGATGCTGTTGCAAACAGCGCGTCCATCAACCTCGTCTACAGCACAGGGCGACGTTTTTCGTTTGGTGAAACGACTTTTGAGTCAAGCTCAATTGACCAGGACCTGCTCTTGCGGCACCTGCCGTATGAGGTTGGACAACCGTTTGACGCCGAACTGCTGGGTGAGCTCTATCAATCCCTGCTTGGGAGTGGCTACTTTGATGACGTGATCGTGCGTCCACTGGAACCCGACCTGGCGACGGCACGGGTCCCTATTGAAGCCACGCTAACTTCAGGCAGAACAACCCGGACCCGGGTTGGTGTTGGGGTATCAACGGATCTTGGGCCCAACGTATCCCTGCGTCGCAATAACCGATTGCGCAATCGCCGGGGTCACCAGACTGATCTCAATGCGTTTGTTTCGCCGGTGCGAACAGAACTGGGTGGCTATTACCGAATCCCGCAGGAAGACCGGGCAAATGGCTGGATCAGCGTTTATGGTGGCTACCTGCTTGAGGAGACAGATACCAGCAAGAGCAGCAGCACGACGGTTGGCGTGCGCAAGATTACGCCTCGTTCGAAAGGCTGGATATCAACACGTTTTGTTGAGCTCACCAACGATCAGTTTGACCTGGCTGACGCGTCGCAGGCCATCATTACGCTTATCCCCGGGCTTAACATTGCCTACACCAAAACAGACGCAAGCGTGGCGCGCCCACAGCACGCCCACCGTATCAGCCTGGAGCTAACCGGCGCAAACGAGGCGCTGGGATCTTCGGTCAGCTTTGTTTCGGTGACGGCGGAAGGCAAGGTCGTGTATGCGTTGTCGGACCGCTTTCGCCTGCTGGTACGTGGCCGGGTTGGTCTGACTGAAACGCAAGAGTTTGACCGGTTGCCGCCGCGATTGCGGTTCTTTTCCGGTGGGGATGACCGGGTCAGGGGGTTCGATTACGAAGAGATTGGTGCCAGGGACGCGGCCGGGAATGTGATTGGGGGTGATCGCCTGCTTGAGTCAAGCCTGGAGGTGGACTACCTGTTTCGACCAGCCTGGTCGGTCGCGGCTTTTATTGATGCCGGTAGTGTTTCTTTGTCGTCTTTCTCCCTGGAGGTGGAACAGGGTGTTGGCATTGGTATCCGTTGGTACTCTCCGGTGGGGCCGCTGCGCATCGACATTGCAAAAGCGTTATCGGAGGAAAGTGGTGGTATCCGACTGCACTTTAGCCTTGGGCCAGATGTATGAGGTGGGCGCTGCTGGTATTCACGGTGATTTGTCTCGGTTTGCTCACCTTTGGCGCCTGGCTCGTGGGCGCGTCCGGCGGGACAGTATGGCTGGCGAGCCAGTTTTCGAGTCGTGTGCCCGGTCTTTCGATTGAAGGGGCGAGTGGCACACTGGCCGACGAGGTGACGTTTGATGTGTTGCGATATAGCAACTCTGCAGTTGACCTTGTGATCCGCACCGGGCGAATCAAGCTCGATCTCAATGCGTTGTCTGAGAGGCGACTACTGTTGCCTGCTGTGACGTTGGGCTCCCTGGAGCTCGTAACACACAAAGCGCCCGTCAGCCCAACAGCAGAGGTCACTTTTAGTATGCCGTGGCAACTCGATGTTGGAACGCTCGAACTGGCGCGGGTCAGTGTCACTGTGGGCGAGGCGGTACCACAGGTGTTTTCCGGGCTGGAAGCAAGTGGGCAGATGTTCGGGCAAGATCTTCGGGTGGGCCTCGCTGCTGCTCGCCACGAATTGGGAACGCTCGCCGGCGAGTTCCAACTACAGTTCAAAAACGGTTATCCGTACAAGGGCACAGTGGAGGTGATTGAAGTCCCGCTGCCGATTGAAAATTTTCAAAGCGCCAGCGCCGCGTTTGATGGGTCGACTCTGGGCGTTGCGATTGAGGGCAAACTGGGGCCAGCTGAGGTGCTGGCAGATCTTTCTTTTGAAGGAACCACCTCCCTGGACGCGCGAATCGCTGTGGCCAATGCCAGCCTGGACGGATTTGATGTTCCCCAACTGGATGCTAACGCCAAGGGGCTGCTTGATGACCTTGGCATCAGTATCAAAGGACAAATCAGCCACTCTGCTGGCAGTGCGGCGATTGATGTGGGAATGCGCCTGCAGCGCGATGTTGTGCTGATTGAGCACGCCACCGCCACTGGTGACCAGGGGTCTTTGACGCTGACCGGCAACATCAATTTGCCCCGGTTGGAGCTGCGGGCTGCTTTTGATGGCGTGCTGCTCGCTAAACGCTTTGCGGGTGATGCTGTGATATCCGGGCATGACCGGGGAGACATTGGCGGCACTGTCTATGTCCATCAGGACAAAAACTGGGCAGTGATGACCATCGCACCCAGTGTCGGGTTCACCGTAAACGGTGGGCTAACCCGGTTGGCTGACATATATCCCGGACTGGTTGGGGCGCTGGCGTTTGGTCTGGTGCTTTCACCCCAGGATGACGTTTTTGAACTGAATGCCAGTGGGACGCGCCTCGCCTATGGCGAGTGGGAAGCAGCGGATGTGGTGTTGAAGAGTACAGGCGCACTCGCTGGCGAATTTAGTGCACACCTCAGTGTTCCCAGGCTGGTGCGGGCTGCAGAAGTGCTGGGGCAGGGCACCTTGGTCTATTCGGGAACCCTGGCAGCAGGTTCAATCAAGATGGCATGGCAACACCCGTTTGCTGAACTGGACGCCACGCTGCTGCGTCAGGGTATCAAGTTGAGCCTTGAAGACGGCCGGTTTGGCTTTCAGGAACAGGATTGGCGCCTGGCAGCACCAATGGCGATTGTTGTCGAAGGGAACCTGGTAAAAGTTGGCGATCATTGCTGGGTGGCTGAACCAGCCAGGGTTTGTATCAATGACGGGTCCTTTGGCCCAACTGCCGGCGTGGCTGCGGTGAATGCAGTGGGGCTCGCCGGCGCTGGAATGCGACTCAACTCGCTGGCAATTGACCTTTCATATGACACAGTCGGTGCAAGCCTTGAAGCAAAAGCGAGCGGCGCCGCGGGGATTGGTGTGGGTGCTTATGAGGGTGATATCCAGTTTACCGGGCATGGCAGTTCTGACCAGGTAGTCTTGGATCGGTTCAAGCTCTCGGGTGCGGAAATGATGTTACAAGGCCAGGCATCCTATGCATTTGCCGAAGCCCGATTCCTGGCCGAGGTGAGCGGCACCCGGCTTGGACGACCTGTTGTCGCCAGTGCCGACGTTGGCGTAAAACCAGTTGCTTGCAGAATCAGCATCAACATCGACGGCACCCGGATTTTCAGTTTGCAACCAGTCGAAGAGGGGCTGAACGCCAGCTTGTCGATCGCTGATCTCACGCTGCTGGCGCCATGGCTCAGCGGTAGTCTGAATGGCGATGGGCAGTTCGATCGTCGGTCCGGGGCCTGGCAACTGCAGCTGAATTCGCCGGCGTTGAACATCTTTGATAACCGGTTCGAGGCCGTTGCTATGGCTGCAAACGGTACCGGGCAGAAAGTGCTGGACGCGCGCCTGTCAACCAGTGACTGGCAGGCAGGTGACTACTCGCTTGGCGCTGGCGGGCTGACCCTCAGTGGCGATGTTAGTGCGCTTGAACTTGGCATGGACTGGCAATATGCGGGAAACCGGGTTGACGCAGCTACCCGGTTCAACCTGCAGGAAAACCTGCTGAAAGGAAAGCTGCTGCGTGCGAGCATTGCCGGGCTGCAACAGAACTGGGTGATGGACCCGGGCGCCGAATTTGAACTGGCCAGCAATCAGGGGCGGCTTGATGACCATTGCTGGCGCTATAGTGATGCTTCACTATGCCTGTCAGGTGTCAGCTTCATGGACGATGCGCTCAACCTCGCAGTGGCGCTGGTGAACGCACCTGTCCAGTTGCAGGATATTTACTACGCGCCAGACACTCGTCTGGATGGACGCCTGTCTGCGGCTTTTCAGGGGCAAGTGACTGATCTATCAACCTCGCCCCAGGTGAATGCCAATTTCTCAGTCCAGGTGCCAGATGGCGAACTGGCTTATTTTGATCAGGCGATGCCCTGGACGATGTCTGGCAAAGGCACAATCGCGAATAACCTTGTGATGTCTGATCTGCTCATCGAGAGTGATGCCGATAATCGATTGCAGCTGGCGGCAGATTGGCCCAGTCTGTTTGCGCCGGGTAAGTTCCGAATGCAAAGTGAGCTGGCCAGCAATAGCATCGGTGTCATCACCGCCTTTGTGCCGCAGTTGGATCGGGCAGTTGGGACGATTGGTGCCAGTCTGGCGCTTGATGCCAGGGATGGGACACCAACCGGGCGCTTCTCTCTCGATATTGGCAAGGGTGCCAGCGTAGTTGTACCTCTGGCGGGCATTACGCTCGAAGACGTCACGCTGCATGCCGAGGGAGATGAAAAACTGGTGACGCTTGACTTCGGCGCGACATCGGGCAGCGGTCAGATCCACGGTACAGGCCAGATTGGAGCACCATTGTCCGCCGAGCGTGAACTATCGCTCTCGGTAACGGGCGATAATTTTGTGGCAGTGCAACGTCCGGAGCTGTCAGTCACCGCCTCACCGGCCCTGCAGTTTCGTTACCAGGGCGCGGGCACGGCCGAGCTTGCCGGTCACCTTGATGTTACTGGCGGTAATCTTCGACTGGAAAACCTGGGCGTTGCCCCACGTCGTATATCACCCGACGTCACTGTGCTGTCGCGCAAGATTCCCAACCAGGCGTTCTACCAACTGGATGTTGGCATTGGACTGACTATCAGCAATTTTGCCATCGACATGTACGGTCTGAGCGGCAAGGTGGACGGCGGATTGTCGTTGTTACAACGACCGAGAATGCCACGCAGACTGATTGGCACGGTGAATTTGCGCGAGGGTAGTTTCTCGCGTTACGGCCAGGACTTTGCTGTGGAACGGGGGCGGCTGATCTTCGCAGGCTCAATCAATAATCCAATCGTGGACGTGGTCAGTTCCCGCTCAATAGATTCGGCAGATGAAGCGATCAAGGTAAGCCTGCTACTGTCTGGGCCGGCCAATAACATTCGATCACAGCTGGTCTCGGTGCCAGCGATGAGTGAGGCCCAGGCATTGTCGTACCTGGTACTGGGGCGTTCCCTGCGTGGTGCATCGGCTGCCGATGGGCAGTCGATTTCGCTGGCAGCCCTCTCCCTGGGTATCAAAGGGGTAGCGCCCGTCACAGAGCAACTGAAACTTGCATTGGGTCTGACGGAATTGACGCTCGAAAGCCGCGGCGTCGATGGTGCGATGGTGATAGCGGGCAAACAGATTAATCCCGGTCTCTATGTCGAGTATAGCTACGACGTCCTTGGCCGGGTTGGGGGAATTTTGTTCAATTACCGGCTGAGCGATAAACTCAGCCTGGAAACGCGGACGGGCGATGACAATTCCATGCAGATTATTTACCGGCTGGAGTGATCTTTGATGGGCTGTAAATGCGTGCTTTTCAAGGATTTATCGCCTAAACTGAAAAACTTTGTTAAGACCAACCCGCGCGGAGACATGCGTAGCGATGTATCTGGAGTTTTTTGGATTGAATCGGCCTCCGTTTCGAATCACGCCCGATACGCATATTTTCTTTGAGGGTAGTGATCGAGGCGCGGCTCTGCACGCACTTTGTTATGCCATTACCAGTGGTGAAGGCATCACCAAGGTTGTGGGCGAGGTTGGTACCGGCAAGACCATGTTATGTCGTATGTTGCCCAACAAGCTTGCACGTGGTGTTGACTGGGTCTATCTGGCTCACCCAAGCCTTTCACCTGACCAGATTCTGCATGAAGTCGCGCGCGAGATGGGCATTTCTCTGCCGGATGGCTGCGACAAGCTGATCGTGATGCGGCAACTCCACTCCGAACTGCTCGCGCGTTACGCGCGTAATCAGCGCGTCGTGGTACTGGTGGAAGAAGCACAGGAAATGCCGCTTGAAACCCTCGAGGAGCTCAGGTTGTTGTCAAACCTTGAGACAGATGAGCACAAGTTGCTGCAGATAGTGTTGTTTGGTCAGCCGGAACTTGATGAGAAACTGGCCAACCGCAAGATTCGGCAGTTACGTGAGCGCATCACCCACAGTCTTTATCTTGATCCCCTGCGCCTGAAGGATATACATGCCTATCTCAACTTTCGGATCAGGGCCGCTGGTTACAAAGGTCCCGATCTTTTTCATATGTCGGCAGCGAGGGCTATCGAAAGATACTCACACGGCTTGATCAGGCGTATCAATATTCTGGCGGACAAGGCATTGCTGGCAGCCTATGCCAATGGCACTCATACGCTAAGAGCGAGCGATATCCGCCGCGCTGCGCTGGACAGTCATTACTCGCCGAGGAGACGCTGGTGGCCATGGCCGCAGGCATTCGCAGTGCTCCTGGTTTTTGTGGTGCCGCTTCTGCTCGAGCCCTCTATCGGACTAGTCTTATGAACACCCGTTATCCTGCTGTATTCCTGCTGTTGTGGCTGTCGGGCTGTGTGCTCACGCCGCAGCCTGAACGAACGCTGTCAGAGGGGCATCTTCGCTCGGCCGTCGACTCCCCGACAGTCGCGGCAGCAGCGGGGAATATTCCGCCGCCAGTCACTGTATCCGTGCCGCTGCCAGCGCCGGAGAGCTTTGTGCAAGAGTCAGTGCACACCGTGGTTGTATATGACGTGCCGGTGCGGGAACTTCTGTTTACGCTGGCGCGGGATGCAGATCTTAACCTGGATGTTGACCCGGGCATTGATGCGCTGATTTCGATAAATGCAATCGAACAGCCGCTAACGGCATTGTTGGACCGCATCGCGGGCAATGCCAACCTGCGCTACGAGATTCGGGGTAAGGTTTTGCGCGTACAACGCGACAGTCCTGTACTGCGTAACTATTCAGTAGATTATCTGAACATGGTGAGGAGTAGCACTGGCAGTGTTGCCGTATCCACGCAGATCAGTTCGACCGGTGCTGGTGCCAGTACGGAAGGCGGGTCGAGCGGTGGCGACACAGGAAACAGCTCTGACACCGTGGTCCGCAGCACGACGGAACACGCGTTCTGGCGAACGCTGGAAGATAACATCGACCGGATTCTTAACCGCCAGAGTAACGTATCGGGCGGAACCAGCAGTACCACGAATCCAGACATCATCATCAATGGTGAATCCGGCACGCTGACAGTCCGGGCGACGGCGCGTCAGCATGAAGATATCCAGCGGTTCCTGGACACTGTACAGCTCAGTACACAGCGTCAGGTGCTGATTGAGGCGACCATCGCTGAGGTGATCCTGAATGATACCTACCAGGCAGGTATCGACTGGACGTTAATTAATTCAGATCCTGACATTGCGGTAACGGCAACCCAAACGCTGACTAACCTGGCGCTGTCGACACCGCCCACCTTTAGCATCGCAGTCGATAGTATCGACTCCAACGGCAATCAACTGCAGGCGACGTTGCGGGCACTCGAAACCTTTGGGGATGTGAGCATCATGTCGAGCCCCAAGGTCATGGCCATGAACAATCAAACGGCACTTCTGAAGGTGGTTGATAACCTCATCTACTTTACGGTGGAGGTCAATATTGATTCCTCCTCCGGCGTTGTTGGCGGTGGCACACTCACAACATTTGAGACAGCCGTAAATACCGTGCCAGTTGGTTTTGTCATGAGCGTCACACCCTATATCTCCGAGGCGAATGAGGTCATCCTGAATGTTCGACCCACGAATTCCCGGGTTATCAACTATGTGAATGATCCCAATCCGGCACTTGCCGATGCCAATGTGGTGAGTGAAATCCCAGTGATTCAGGTCAGGGAAGTTGAGTCAATTCTCAAGGTAAGCAGCGGCAACATCGCGGTCATCGGTGGTTTGATGCAGGATGAAATCAAGCGTGCGGATCGACGAGTACCATTCTTGCAGCGCCTGCCCGGCGTCGGGAGAATCTTTCGATTTGATGATAATGAAACCAACAAATCGGAGCTGGTTATTTTTCTCAAGCCAACGGTGATTGCGCACGCCAGCATCTCTGGTGACCTCAGCGAGTGCGGGCGCTACCTGCCGGCCCGTGCCCAGTGAGCGCATCCTGACATGAGCCTGCTACTTGAAGCTCTAAAACGCGCCGCGCTGGAAAAACAGGCGCGAGGGGAAGGCAGCGATCCTGCGTCAGACGCAGCTGTCTCCAGCGCGGAGTCCTCGCTTGAACCCTGGATTGAACCTGGCCACGACAGTGTAGACGATCAACCAGTTGCTGCTGAGTCGACGCTCCCATCCGGAGCAATTCAGCCAGCAGCAGAGGAAACTGTTGAGGAAACAGCAGACGAAGCAGCAGAGGAAACAATTGAGGAAGAAGAACTCGTTTGGGATGAGCCGGTAGCGGCAGATGATGTCTGGAATGAAACTGCCGAAGTAGAGATAGGCATCGAATCCGGCATTCAACCCGGTGCAGATGACTTTTTTGCCGAGATTCACGAAACGCTGGCGGCCACGACATCGTCGGACCCCGAACCTGAGCCAGAGTCGGAAGACCCCGTTGGCTTCTCCGAGGGTATGCATGACCGGGAAGAGTCAGACACCGCGACTGATGCCATCGAGCCAACTGAGCAGCGAGATCTCGGGACGCGGTTCACCATGGCTGATGACGAGTTGCAGCCAGCATCTGCGGTGCAAGCGGAACATGCCGAAGCGGGCTGGGAGGAGCCGGAACCAAGGTCGGCGCCAGGCACAGACCATGCACGCAATCGAGAAGCGTTGGAGCATCTGCTTGGCAAAGGCAGGACAATTGCACGCCGCACCAGGCGTCGTGAGAATTTCCTCTACGCCATGTTGCTGGTGACTGCGATTGGCGGGATCCTGAGCTACTACTTATATCTGCTTAACAACAATCGCGCAGGTCAGGCGGATAAAATTGTGTCTTCAGAATTGGTGCAGGGTTCACTGCTCGATCTTACAGCTCTGGAAGAAACGGCGCATGAGGAAGTCGATGCATCGCAGTATATTGATGTTGCCGCAATGGAACTGGATGACGTGCTCTATGAGGAGTCCGTCGTTGAAGAAAGTGGGTCAGTTGTGAGCCCTGCTGTGCCGGCGTTGGAAACTGCCAAATCGCCTGCGGTAGCAAAACCAGTTCCAATAGCAAAGAATGTGGGACAGGCCCCGGCGAAGGTTGTGCCGCCTGGGACGGTTGCGCCAGCCGTGGTGTCCGGTACTCTCGTCACCGAACAACCTGCCCCTGCAGCCGTACGTATTGCCATTCGTCGTGAGCCTCCCCGGACTGAAGTGGCGGACGCCCTGGGAGCAGGCTATCTGGCATACCAATCCGGCGATTTTGGCGTCGCAGAGCGGGAATATGCACATGCGCTCGCGCAGGCGCCAGGCAATCGGGACGCACTGTTGGGGGCGGCAGCAGTTGCCTTCGCACAGGGAAAAAGTTTTGACGCCATGGCCTACTACCAACGGCGATTGGCGGACGATCCAGAAGATCGTCTGGCGCGAATCGGGCTACTCAGTATTGCCCAGGCAGAGTCGAACAATCCACGATTCAGGAATCAGCTCAATGGGCTCCTGCGAGAAGACCCGAGATCGGGGCCCCTGCATTTTCTGAAAGGCGTGAGCCTGGCATCAACAGGCCAGTGGAATGCTGCCCAGTCTGCCTTTTACTCTGCGTATCAAATTGAGAACCGCAATGCGGATTACGCTTACAACCTCGCTATATCTCTGGATCATTTGAACCAGAGAACTGAGGCGCGTCGATACTATGAGACTGCGCTGGCCCTGGCAGCAACTTCAGTTTCGTCTTTCTCTGTGGGAGATATCAGTATTCGGCTGGCAGAAATGGACAGTCCCCAATGAGCGAGAAAAGGGCGACACAACCCAAACGCCTCGGCGACCAGTTGGTTGAACGCGGGCTGGTCAGTGAAGACCAGGTCAAGATTGCGCTGATAGAACAAAAGAAGACTGGGAAGATGATCGGCCAGGCACTGGTTGATCTCGGATTTATTTCAGAAGACGAAATGCGCGACGTGCTGGGGGAGACACTCGGCCGCGATAGTATTGACCTGACCAGTGTGGTGCCAGACCCGGAAGCCATCAAACTCATTCCAAAGCAGCTTGCGCAGCGCCACAACGTTGTCCCCGTCAGTTTTAACAGCCGCGATAACACGCTGCTACTGGCGATGACGGATATTTACGACGTTATGGTGCTTGACCGAATTAACGCCAACATTTCGGCGTCTATTAACCTTGTGCCTGCCCTTGCCACTGAAAGCGACATCAGCAAAGCCATTGACCAGTTTTATGGTTATGAGATGTCGGTCGACGGCATTCTCAAAGAGGTCGAAACCGGCATCGTCGATTACGACAGCATAGATGACTCCGGCGATGAGTATAGCCAGCCTATTGTCAGGCTGGTGGATGCGCTGCTGGCTGATGCCGTCAAACGGGAAGCATCAGATATTCACTTTGAGCCGGAGTCCAGTTTCCTTAGGCTTCGTTACCGAATTGACGGTGTAATGTTCCAGGTGCGGAGTCTCCACAAGGACTACTGGCCAGCGATCTCAGTACGGATCAAGGTCATGGCAAGTCTCAACATTGCAGACAATCGGATTCCGCAGGACGGCCGAATTTCGCTGCGGGTGGGTGGTCGAATTGTCGACTTCCGGGTTTCGGTCATGCCAACCGTATACGGCGAGAATATTGTGCTGCGCGTACTCGACCGCGCCAAAGGCCTGGTGCCACTGGAAAAGTTTGGTCTTCACAAGGACAATTTCGCGCGACTTGAACTGCTGATGAGTCGCCCGGAGGGCATTATTCTCGTCACCGGGCCAACTGGTAGTGGTAAAACCACAACGCTCTATTCGATGCTCAACTTCCTGAATTCGATCGCGGTTAACATCATGACGCTTGAAGACCCTGTCGAATACCACATCAATATGATCCGCCAGACTTCAATCAGCGAAGTCTCCAAGATGGATTTTGCTGGTGGTATCCGGTCTATCATGCGGCAGGACCCGGATATTATTCTGGTAGGTGAGATCCGGGATGGAGATACGGCCGACATGGCGTTTCGTGCTGCCATGACGGGCCACCAGGTATTTACAACGCTACATACCAATTCGGCCATAGGTGCGATACCGCGCCTTAACAATATTGGTGTAGCCTCGGACATCATGGCTGGCAATATCATTGGCATCATCGGGCAGCGATTGATTCGGATTCTGTGCGAAAAGTGCAAACAGCCAAGGCAGTCAGAAGAGTTTGAACAAATCATTCTTGGAGTAGACCATCCGGTCAAGTTGTTTTCGGCCAAGGGCTGTCCGTCCTGTGCCGGTATCGGTTACCGCGGACGAACGCTGGTGATGGAAGTCCTGACGATGAATGAAGAGTTGGATGAAATGATTGCCCAGAAGGTCACCATGCCGCAATTTCGCAAGCATGCCCGCCAGGGCGATTTCAGGACCATGGCAGAAGACGGCCTGCGGCTCGTGGCTGAGGGGCGGACCACCATTGAAGAACTCAGCCGCGTGGTTGACCTGACGGCGGGGCTGAAGTAGCCATGGCTGAGTATCGTTACAAGGCCATGGACGCCTACGGCAAGATGCACTCAGGGTTGCTACAGGCAAAAAATGCCCTTGATGTGGAGTATCGGCTGGAAAATCAGGGATATGACCTTGTTTCCTGCCGACTTTCCCGGCGTATCCACCTGCGGCTTATTAAAAGCAGTATCTCCCGTCGTGACCTCATCAATATGGTTTTCCATCTTGAACAGTTGACCGCAAGTGGGGTGCCTTTGATTGAAGGATTGTCTGATCTTCGCGATAGTGTCGAAGATACCTACTACCGGGACATGCTCTCAGGACTGGTGGAGTCCATTGAAGGCGGCACCAATTTTTCAAATGCGCTCAGGCATTATCCCAATGACTTTGACGAGGTTTTTGTTGCGCTGATTGCAGTTGGCGAAGAGGCAGGAGAACTGCCCCGGGTTCTGCACGAGATGGGCGAGACCATGAAGAAGTCGGATGAACTGCTCGCCAAGGCCAAGCAGATCATGATGTATCCGTCGATTGTAGCGGTAATTATTCTGCTGGTTACGGCGTTCCTGCTGTTGTATCTGGTGCCTGAAATTATCCCGTTTGTGTCGGCACTGGGTGGAGAACTCCCCATGCACACGATTGCGCTGCTTGCCGCTTCAAAATTTGTGGGCGAGTACTGGTGGGCTATCATATCGGTGCCACTTGGTCTGGTAATCTTCCTGCGGGCTGCCGCAAAAACCCGTCCCGAACTCAAGTATGCGATCGATGGTATGATTTTGCGCATCCCTTTGTTTGGCCCCTTGGCGCTAAAGATCAGGCTGGTGCGGTTTGCGACCTATATGGCCCTACTGTACCGTTCTGGCGTTACTGTGCTGCGATCGCTCGAGATTTGCGAACAGCTGATTGACAACTCATATCTGCGCAAGGCGATCTCGGATGCGAGGCAGACCATTAGTGACGGCACTGGCATTAGCCTGAGCTTTGCGCGGGTTCAGATATTCCCACCGCTTGTTATCCGCATGCTGAAAGTGGGCGAAACTACCGGTAACCTCGACGAGGCGCTGCGTAACGTCAGCTACTTCTATGATCGTGAAGTTCAGGAGACAATCGAATCTATTGAGCCTGCCATCAGTCCGGTTCTCACTGTTATCATGGGGACGCTGCTCGGCTGGATTATGATGTCGGTGCTGGGGCCCGTGTGGAGCGCCGCGACGGGGATCAGCTGACCATGGAACGCGTCTTTTACTTTTCCGGCTATCGCATGACCGTCTTTGACTGGGACGGTTCAACCCTTATTGGCACCAGCGAATTCACCCCTGACGAGACGGGTTTTGACGAGTTTGAGCTGTTGCTCGAACAATCAGTCACCATGCCGGCCAGGCTGCTCGTCGATATGATCGAAGAGGACTTCCGCCGCGAGACAATTCCGCACGTCAATCGCTTCGACCGGGGCGCCCTCATTGGACGGCTAATCGACAAACACTATCGCGACGAAGAATACGTGCATGCCAAGGTCATTGGACGGACCAGTGTGGGCAGAAAGGATGATCGCGTGCTGCTGTCTGCCCTGACCAATACCGGTCTGCTCGCACCCTGGCTTGAACTACTTGAACAATATGGTGTGCGGCTAGCCGGGATTTGGTCGTTGCCTCTCCTGACAGAGAAATTGCAGAAGGCAGTGATGAAGGATGAGGAGCACGCGCTGATTGTTTCTCGCCAGGTCAGGAGTGCGCTCAGGAACAGTTACGTCCACCAGGGTAAGCTGCTGCTGTCCCGACAGGCCAAGTTTGATAAGGGGATGTGGGACAGGGAATCATTTGAAGGCGTCATTCATAACCTGGAACGTGGTACGGCAGAGATATACAACTTCCTGCTGAACCAGCGGATGATGCGCACGACGGATATTCTGAACGTCTTCTGTATTCTGCACGACAGCGAAATTGACCATGCCAGCATGCTGAGCAGTAATACGGATTCTATTCGCTATACCTTTGTAGGACTGGAGCAGCTGTTCAAACATTTTGGCATGCACGTACCGGAGAACACCGGCGCGGATGCACTCTTTGCATACCTCTGCACACGGACCAATCCGCTCGCGGATCACTACGCAACGCAGGAACAGAAGTCGACCTTTTACAAGTACCTGATGGATCGGGTCATCAACCAGGTGGCTGAGCTTGGTTCCCTCGTTTGCCTGACCGTGGCAGTGCTGCTGGCACTAAAGAGTATGGAACTAAACCAGCGATATGAAGTTGTCGCGCAGGCGACGCAGATCATGGTCGAAGAATACAATGACGAGTTTGGTGAAATTGCTGACAGGCTGCCATCAGCACTCCTGATCGAACAGTCAGTTGAGTTGCTGAATATTGTGGAAGCCGATTCGGATGAGACGCCTGAAAGGTACCTTGCGCCATTGGGCAACGTGATGGTCGACCCGGAGTTCGACGGCATTTCACTGAGTCAGTTTCAGTGGAAAAAATACAGAGCCGATGAGATCACGCAACTGATCGCAGGACTGGAGGTTGTAACCCCCGATCAACTTGATGACACAGCAGATTCTTATGGTGAGGATGGTGGTGTTGTAGAGGACGGCGAAATGACAGTCGTTCACAGACAGGCTGTCATTACATTGACGGGGATCATCGACACCCGGGGGCGTAGCTACCGCAGTACTACGCAGCGTATGGAGCGACTTGTCCAGAAACTGTCGGATGTGGCAAATGTGGAACGTGTTTTGTTGGTGAGAACAGCGGTTGATGTACGTGCCGGTTCGCGCTTTACAGATCAGGTAGGAAATTCTGAGGAATCAGTTTCAGTAGAGAGTGACTTGAGTACGTTTGAGATCATGGTGATATTTGAAAGAGCCGGCCATGCGTGATCTGCTGCGAGAAATCAACTGGCGAGATCACCTGTTTGCGCTTAGCCGACTGGCATTTGCGATTGTCCTGCTCGGATTGTCTTTGTACTACTATATTGAGAGTCAGTCGTCGCTCAAGTCAGCCGTCTCTGCATACGACTCGCAGCAGTATTTTAACGAAGAGTCTTCTGTCTATCGAAATCTGCTCGCGCGTTTCCTGCCGGCGTATCGAGAGCAACAGCTCAAAGGGTATATTGGTGAACCACAGCGTTTGCAGTGGGTTGAATCACTGCGCTCTATTGGGCAGCGCTTCGATATTCCAGGACTTGAGTTCACGCTGGAAAGTACGGAAAAGGTTGAACAAAATGTGCACGATTTTTGGCAGCCCGAGTTAACCGGCCGCGTAACGGATAAGAAGCTGACGCTGCTGCTGAGTCATGAAGGTGACCTTTTCAGGCTACTGACATCACTTCGCGCAGAGGCAAAAGGCATTTATAGCGTTGAGAACTGTAACCTCCGCTGGCTCGAGGAATATACGGATGATTTTCAATTATCCAGGCTGCGGGGTGACTGTCTGCTGCGCTGGTACAACCTTGATGATGTCACGACGGCGTGGAAGGCGCCGAATCTATGAACCGGTACCTGTCCATCTTCGTTGCACTTCTGGTCTGTGGTGGTGCGTTCGCAGAAGTTGCGCAGCCCATGACCTATCCCGAAGGGCGGCTGTTTACGACGAAGCAGCAACGACAGAATCTTGACCGGATACGCCAGCACGGCGCGGCAACCAGTGAGCCGGTGCTGTCTGCTATCCTGCCTGTACTGAACGATAGTGCGTCCGAATCCCTGCCCGCTGAGATCATCTATTCAGGTTATGTGCTGCGTCCAGGGCAGTTGCCAACGGTCTGGATTGATGGCGAGAGCAACCTGACTGCAAAGACCACCCGGGGGTTAGGGTATTACATTGGCACAATCAACGGGCGCGAGGCCCTGTTTCAGACCAGCCAGGGTAAAACCCGGCTGAAACCGGGCCAGGCCTGGCTGCCCCAACAGGATCTCGTTATTGAGCCGTTCGAGAGTCGACAGTTGGAGCTGACTTTACCTGTGGAACCTGCGCCCGGTGAAAGGTTGGAACCAGAGTCGTGATTCTGCGCAGAAAGCAAAGCCAGGGCGCTGCTATCCTTATTTTTCTGACGATTGTGATGCTGGGACTCACCACGCTGATTGTCTCTGCTTTGTCGCCCAACGCAACGCGCACCCAGCGTGTTCTGGATAACGCTGCTACGCTGGATGAATCCAGAATTGGGCTGCTGGGATACGCAATACGGCAGCAGCCGCCGGGTGTTCTACCCTGTCCGGATACGGATGGGGATGGTCTCGCGAATCCGTCAGGCGCAGGCTGCGTGAGTCTCCTGGGACTGATTCCCTTTCGTACGCTGAACCTTGAGCGACTGACTGACAGAACCGGTGCTGCACTGTGGTACGGCGTGGAGCCTGGATATGTAGCCGGTGCTGCAGGGGTCAAAAACAGTTCCATTGCAACAACGGTTGTTCTCGATGGAAGCCCCAGAGCGGCAGTGGTGCTGGCGCCTGGTGAAGCGCTCGACGTGCAGGCGCGGGTCGCTATGAATGCGGTCGACTTTCTTGAGGGACAAAATGCCAGTGTGCCAATTAACGTGTTTGCGACGCAAATTGATGATACGCATAACGATCAGACTACGGGCGTGAGCGTTGGCGCACTCTGGTCCGCTGCAGAAACCGTGGTGCTAAGCACCACAGCAACCCTGCTGACGCAGTATCGTGCGACCTGCGGTGAGTATCCATGGGCCGGCCCGTTTGGCGGGCCTTTTACCAGTAGTGTAGGGGTGCAGGCGGGTAGTGTCCCGTTTGATGGTGCCTTGCCGTACAACTGGGGCGCGGTCTGCCCAGGGGGTACTGCACCGGTCCCACCCGCCTGGATCGTTAATCACTGGCGCAACCAGATTTATTACCGGATGTGCCTGACTGTGGAGGGCACCTGCGTGTCGGTGAGCGGTCTGCCGGCATCTGGGGTGCTGGTGGCGCCTGGCATTGCCCTGGCCGGGCAGATCAGGAACACTGCCAACCCTGCTGACTATTTTGAAGGCAACAATGTTTTACCGCCGGACACAATATTTACGAGGGTGCCACCGGGCCAACATACTGCGACCTACAATGATGTCACACGTGCACTTTAGTACTGACCGCACCAGTTTAGACCGCACCCGGATACGCGGCTTTAACCTGGTCGAAATGGCCATCGTTATGGTTATTGTCGGGGTTCTGCTGGGCGGCCTGATTGCTCCGATTGCCACCCAGCTTGACGCGCGTAAGCGGGCCCAGGCAGAGACGCAGTTGAGTGAGATAAAACAAGCTCTGCTGGGGTTTGCCGCAAGCACAGGTCGCTTGCCCTGTCCGGCAACTGCGGCCTCGGCCGGCCTGCCCTCGCCTAATGCTGCCACAGTAGCCTGCACCACGGCCCATGGCTTCGTGCCGTCGCGAAGTCTTGGGCTACAGGGGGCGGTGGATGGCAACGGGCGCCTGCTTGACCCCTGGCTTAACCCGGTTCGTTACAGTATCAGCACCGCGGGTGGCGGCGCTTACACCAATAGCATTACGCTTGGTCAGGTGCCTAACCTGACCGTCTGCGAAGATAGTCCCTGTGCGTCGGTGACTGCTGATGCCGTGGTCGCGGTTGTGGTTGCGCTGGGAGAAGATGGCACGACAACGACGTCGACAGATCAACTCGAGAACATAGACGCCGATCTGGTTTTTGTGGCACGAACGCGTTCGGAGGCCGCTGGCGCTGAGTTTGACGATCACCTGGTCTGGATTTCACCCAATACGCTCACTTATCAGCTGGTTCGGGCTGGCAGGTTTAACTAGTTCCCGTCCGAAAAATCCTGTTCAGACGTGAATCTGGAACGCCCCAAGGATCATGTTGGTCTATAAAACAGAAGGTTAGCGGGAAATAGCCACCACTATCCTGAGTTTCCGGACACGAACCAACTAGCCACTGATCCTGTGTTTATTGACGTTAGTCACTTTTATGTTCCTGTAACTACATATTTACAAAGTCATCATAGCCAACTTGCACTTCAGCGGCTAAACTGTTGTAAGTAAATAGCTAAATGTTGCTTTTATTGTCCAAGAAACCTTGTTAAAGGAAGAAGATCAAATGTCTAAAATCAAGTCTGCCCAACGCGGCTTTACGCTTGTCGAGATTGCTGTTGTGCTGGTCATTATTGGCCTGCTGCTTGGTGCAATTCTGCAGGGCACAGAGCTGATCGATAACTCCAGAATCAAGAAGGCGAGCGCTGATATCAGCGCAGTATCGGCAGCCTATCTTTCTTATCAGGACAGGTATAAGCGCCTCCCTGGTGATGATGGCCCCAACCTCGCGGCGCTAACTGCTCGTGGTGGTGACTGGTCCTCTGTGACGCAGTTTGGTAACAATAATGGCGTTCTTACAGCCGCTCTTAACCAGACATGGAACGGTGGTTCGGAGCATGCCAGTTTCTGGCAGCACCTTCGCGCAGCGGGTTACATTACTGGCAACCCTGCTGACACTGCTGCAGCCGCACTGCCAAAGAACCCCTGGGGTGGCCTGATGGGTATTACTGTGCCAGCCATGGGTGGTGGTCTGAACGGCGTCAAGCTTTGCATGAGCCAGGTGCCTGGTAAGGCAGCCTCTGCACTTGACCTGCAGCTTGATGATGGTCTTGGTAACTCTGGCCGCATTCGCGCCACGCTGGGTACGGCGGGCAGCAACACCAACCCGACCAACGTTGCCCTGGCTGCGCCTTACAATGAAGGTAACGAATACACCATCTGCTCCGCGCTTTAACAGCAAGGGTGGAGGCGCAACGCCTCCACCTTTCTCTTGTTTTCTGAACTGTTTCAACTTGCGATTCTCTCCTCTCATATTCTGTTGGCGACGATTACCGCCTGTCATGCACTGCTTTATAAAAAGGATCATCGTTCGGCGTTTGGCTGGATAGCCGTCTGTATTCTTTTTCCTGTGCTGGGGCCGTTGCTGTATTACGTGTTCGGCATTAATCGTGTTCGAGCGCGAGCCCATGAACTTGCTCAACACCGGTCATTCTGGAGTCTCAGTGTGCCGCATGAGCGTGGTGAGCCGCCGCCGGTCCGCGAGCGTTCTGCCGTCAGGTTGAATCTCAATCTGGCACAGGCACAGCTGGCTAATATCTCGGATGCTGTAAGCCCAACCAACCTGTCTACGGGCAATGAAGTTGTGTTGCTCAAAAACGGTGATGAGGCTTTCCCACGTATGCTTGCGACGATTGAGCGGGCGCGTCACAGCATTGTGCTGATGACCTACATTCTTTACTCCGATGCCGTGGGTCGCCGCTTTGTTGACGCGTTGGCAGCGGCCGCAAAGCGGGGAGTCTCGGTATACGTAATTCTGGATGGCTTTGGTGAATACTATGCCTGGCCGTGGCCGAGTCGCCTGCTTCGTAACACCGGCGTTAATGTCTGCCTGTTCCTGCCGCCTCGCCTTGTGCCCCCTTCACTCACAATTAACTTACGTAATCACCGCAAGCTGCTGGTGGTTGATGGTGAAACAGCGTTTACAGGTGGCATGAACCTTGGTGCCAAGTTTTGCGTGCAGGATAACCCTGCCAACAAAGCGGTGGCAGACCTGCACTTTGAAGTGACGGGGCCGGTGGTACAGGACCTGACGCAAGAGTTCGATGAGACCTGGCGTTTTTTGACCGGTAAGGAACTGCAGATTTCCTCGCATCCGGTCACTGAGGGCAATGCCATTTGCCGGATCCTGGTGGATGGCCCGGATGAAAACATGGAACGATTGGAACTTGTCCTGATCGGCGCTATTACGACTGCAAAGCAAAGCATTGATATCATGACGCCATATTTTCTGCCCACCAGGGATATGCTGGCGGCGTTGAAGTCTGCAGCGTTAAAGGGGGTTCGGGTGAGGGTAGTGCTGCCAGGGCGAAGTAACCTGCGCTTTGTTGACTGGGCGACGCGTAACCTGTTGTGGGAACTGCTGCAGTGGGGGGTGCTTGTGTTCTACCAGCCGTTGCCATTTGCCCATACCAAACTGTTTACGGTTGATGGTCAGTATTCTATTGTTGGTTCAGCGAATCTTGACCCACGCAGCCTGCGACTGAATTTTGAGCTTTGTCTCGAGGTATTTGACGTCGGTTTGGCAGCGGAGCTTGGCGACCATGTTGACGCTGCCTTGACACATGCACACCCGGTCACCCTGGCCGAGGTAGAGGGCCGGTCGGTGCCAGCAAGGCTACGCGACGCCTTTTTCTGGTTGTTTTCACCCTACCTATAGCCCGTGTACGACGGCCTATTCGCCGAAAGCCGGGCGTTTGTACCTGAGCATTTTGCCGCTACCCACACCCATATGCTTGCCAGCATCAAATGCGAGTTGGCCATTTACAATGACTTTGCTGACACCGTCCGCCTCCTGTTTGGGATCATCGTAGGTCGCAGTGTCTATTATCGTGTCGGGATCAAACAACACCAGATCAGCATAGTAATTGGCCTTTACCTGCCCCCGGGCTGTCATGCCAAAGGTGTTGGCAGACAGGGACGTCATGCGGCGAACCGCTTCTGGCAGGGACAGTATGCCGCGTTCGCGTACGTAGTGACCGAGCACGCGCGGGAATGTACCGAACAGGCGAGGATGCGGTTTGCCGTTAAGATCGGGTATGCCATCACTGCCTACCATCATGTCATGCCAGGCGAGGTTGGTTTCGACGTCTGCTTCATCAATGATGAACTGGATACAGATCGTGCGATCGCCTTTGGGTGCGGTCAGGATTTTTGTAACCATGTCTGTTACGTCCATCTGTTCCGCGGCGGCAAGATCGACCACCATCTTGCCCTCATATTCCCGAAATGCCGGACAACTCGCGATTCTGATGACCTCGGCGAGATCGCGGTTTACATTGTCGAGGTTGAAGTACTCGATCATGCGTCCGCTACCGGCAGTGTAGGGGTAGACGTCCAGGCTAACGCGTTGCCCTGCCTTGATTGCAGCCTCAACTTTATCGAGTGATGCGCGGACCTTACCCCAGTTTGGTTT
Organism: uncultured Pseudomonadales bacterium; assembly: GCA_964351065.1. GTDB lineage: Bacteria > Pseudomonadota > Gammaproteobacteria > Pseudomonadales > Azotimanducaceae > JANQJA01. The sequence goes on along the minus strand of CAYGNA010000014.1, from coordinate 5,988 downwards.
ACCGGCCGACTTGTGGTGGGAGATGTGTGCATGAACGCCGGCCTCGCGACCGATTGAAAGCGTCTCCTCAACGGCTTCCAGTAACAGGTCGCCCTCGTTGCGCATGTGTGTGGTGTAGAGCGCATCATAGTCTGCAGCGGCGCGTGCCAGTTCGATCACTTCCTCGGTTTCACTCCAGCGTCCGGGGCGGTAGATGAGTCCAGTTGAAAATCCACAGGCGCCCTGTTCAATCGCGCGGGCCACGTCGTCTTTCATCCGGGACATTTCTGCAGGTGTTGGTGCGCGTCGCTCAAAGCCCATGGCCAGGGAGCGAACTGTGTTGTGACCCACCAGCATCATGTTGTTAATGGCCGGCTTTCTTTTGAGCACTTCTGTGAAATATCCATCAAGGTCGGAAAACGTGCTTTCCATACCTGCCAGAATGCCACCACTCGCGCGCGAAGGGTCTATACCTGGATCGGCAGGGATTGCACTGAAGCCACAGTTGCCGGCGACAACGGAGGTCACGCCCTGGGAGAGTTTGAAGCCCATATCCGGATGCCGAAAGAAGGCACCATCGTCATGGGAATGGGTATCAATAAAGCCAGGTGCAAGGTGCAGGCCCTTGCCATCAATTTCAATTTTGCCAGGCCCGGCCTCGCCAACGCTGGCGATACGATCACCCTCAATACCAATATCCCCGGCAAAAGCCGGCGCACCTGTACCGTCCAGTATCATCACATTGCGAATGGTAATATCGTTCATAGGTAGTCTCCTGGTCTGGTGCGAATCCACTCGCCAATCATCTCGCCGATCATGATGGCAGTTAAGTTGGTGTTTGCCCTGGGCACAAACGGCATGATTGATGCGTCGGCCACAACCAGGCCGTCGACCGTATGGCACCGGCCATACTGGTCCACCACAGCGCCGGGGTCATCCCGCGGACCCATTTTGACAGTGCCCGAGGGGTGATAACCGCTGCCACTGAACTTGCGGCAAAGATTGGCAATTGCCTCGTCGTCCAGGTTGCGGGTGAGATCAGGGAAGACCACCTCGTCAATCATTTCGGACAGCGGGCCGGCCCGGGTGAAGGCAAGGGCATCCTTGAAACACTGGACCAGTCGTGAACTGTCACGCTCGTCCTCGCAGAAGCGGTTGTCGACAATGGGATGTACATGCGGGTCGGCGGACTTCAGGCGGATTTCCCCCCGACCATACTGGTATTCGAGTACAGCGGCGATGGCAAACGTGGGCGCTTGACCTCTGCGGCCAGCAAAGCTCAGCTGTTCGATTTGCAGGTCATTACGCTTGTCAGATCCTTCTGCTGTGTAGCGCAGGATGGTCTGGATGATCGGTGCGTCGAAATCGATCAGCGAAGCATCCCTGACCCGGGCAGCGACAGACAGGGCAGGATGGTCACAGAGGTTCTGACCGATACCAGGGATGTCACACACGGTTGTTATGCCTGCCGATTCAAGTTGAGCTTTTGGTCCGAGCCCCGAGCGCATGAGGATGGCCGGTGACATGATTGCCCCGGCGCAGAGCACCACCGTTTTGGCGAAGATCTTCTCTGTTTGTCCGTCCGGCGTCTCCACCTCGACGCCAACACAGCGACTGTTCTCAACCAATAGTCGTCGTACCGGTGAATTGGCACAAACCTCAAGGTTAGGGCGTGGGCGCGCGGGTGCCAGGTAGCCAATCGCGCAGGATATACGCAGTCGACCCAGCTTGTTCATGGGCTGTGGACCACTACCCCATGCGTCGGGGTCATTCTGGTCAGGACAGTCCGGGTATCCCAGGTCGCCTGCAGCGGCCAGAAATGCCTGATGTTGAGGCAGCATTTCAGTATGGGGGTAGCGCCGGATTGTAATGGGGCCCGCGTCACCATGAAAGTCTTTGTCGCCATAGTCCAGATCACGTTCCAGGCGATTAAAAGCAGGTAATACCTTGTTCCAGCTCCATTCGGTATTGCCAAGTTCCGCCCACTCGTTGTAATCCTCAGGCACGCCCCTTAATGCAATAGTTGTATTAACTGCGCTGGAGCCGCCAACAACACGACCGCGCGGAAAATTGACCTCCCGGCCGCGTACAGGTTCGTAAGTGAAGCCCCAGTCGTGTTCTGTATAGGAATTATTATGGCTGTTGACGAGGTCATAGGGCATGTTGGTGAGGTCGGGGTAGTCGGGGCCTGCTTCCAACAACAGTACGCTACGGTTGGGATCCTCGCTTGCCCGCGCGGCGATGACGCAGCCAGCACTGCCAGCACCGACGATAATGATGTCCTGCATAGAGCCTCACCTCATATTAACCAATCTGTCTGCCGGGATTGTGCCTGCTTTACCCCGTGGCGTCACTGGGCATCTCGCGTCTGGCGTACTGAAAAGGGTACACTCGGGTGAACATTGGCGTCGGGAGCTGGGAAATGGAAATTGAGAAAACAGGTGCACCAGCAGGTGCAATGGTGCGTGACGTTGACGTTCGTTCACTGGATGAAGCCGGCTGGGAAACGATTCGACAGGCGTTCCTGACCTACCATGTGCTTGCCTTCCCGGGGCAGGATCTTACCCCCGCAGATCAGATGGCCTTTGCGCGCCGCTGGGGCGAGTTGGTTCGACACCCCTATGCGGGTATGCAGGATTTCCCCGAAATCATTGAGCTCAAGAATCACGGCAAGCGCAAAGACGTGAACCAGCACTGGCACTCCGACATGACCTACAATGTTCGCCCGCCAAAGCTGACGATGCTGTATGCGCTGGAGGCGCCCTCGATAGGCGGCGATACGGCTTTTGCCAACCAGGTACTGGCCTTCGAAGAACTCTCCAGTGGGCTGAAGGCTGTACTGGCAGGGCTAGTGGCAGAGCACACAGCCGCTGGTCTTGCTGCTCTGTACAAAGCGGATGCCAGTGAAGCGCCACGCGCGGAACATCCTGTTGTTCGACATCATGATGAAACTGGCGAGGCGGCGCTGTATGTCTGTCGCGCCTTTACGCGCAAGTTTATCGGCTGGTCCAGGCAGGAGAGCAACGCGCTGCTTGAATTTCTCTTTGAGCACAGCGTGCGACCTGAATTCCAGATGCGGCACCGTTGGCGCGCGGGTGATCTCGTGATGTGGGACAACCGGTGCATGCTGCACTATGCGGTGCACGATCATGCGGATGAGCCGCGCGTGATTCATCGCGTTCAGGTAGAGGGTCAGGTGCCGGGGTAGCGGAAGAGTGCTATTTGAACAGCCAATACAAGCACGTTGTGACAGAGGGTGTGCGGCGAGGCAATGGGTGTCCTTCCTCCGCTCCACGGGCCATCCATGGCCCATCCCGCGTCCATCCCTGGCGCTAGTCGCGGCGGAAGGACACCCATCACCTCGCCGCTGGTCACCTACCTTCGCGGCCACAACAAGATCTAATTCGGATTTATGTAACCCGACCCCTGTCTTTCCAGGAGAAAACAGATGAGCTACACAATTTACGGCGGAGAGCTTTCCTACTTCACCCGCAAGCTGGAAGCAGCCATGATCTTTTATGGCGCCCCGTTTGAGCTGCGGCCAAAACCACCCGAGGCTGAACTGCGATCAGGCACCCACCAGGTGCCGGTGCTGCTGACACCAGAGAACTGGATGATTGGCGACACCACGCCGCTGCTGCAGTTGCTGGATGCGCGGTATCCGTTCCGGCGTATGTTTCCCGCGGGACCGCTGGGCGTGCTGGTGCACATGATTGAAGAGTATTTTGATGAGTGGATTGCGAGAACGATGGTCCACTATCGCTGGCACTATGAAGAAAGTGCAATTTTTGCGTCCGAGCACATGGGTGCGGGTAATCCCGAGGCGGCTGCGCGCATTCGCAGTTGGGGGCCGCGGGCGTGTCGCGCAACCGGTACCGACAGTGAATTGCAGCAGCGAGCGGCCGAGGCCGAATATGCACGCCTCATGACTGCGCTGGAGCAGCAGCTTGGGTTGACGCGTTTTGCCCTGGGAGACAGACCCTGTGCGGTGGACTGTATTCTGCTGGGTGGCATCCGCGCGCATACCAACATGGACCCGACGCCAAAACGCATGATGACTGCCTTTCCCAGGATCATCGAATGGGCTGAGTCAGGTGCCATGGACTGGGATGGCGAGGGTGAACTCGCTACCTTCCCGGATTCAACGCCGTTTGCGCAATTTGTGCTGGCAGAAATGAAGCCCACCTATTTGCCCTACGTGATGGGTAATGCGAGCGCGCTCGCCGCTGGTGCAAAAGCGTTCCATGTACCGGTTTATGGCGAAGATGTCAGTTACCTGGCCCGTCCTTACCCGGAGCGATCACGCCAGATGATAGTGGACCGTGTTCAGGATCAATTGAGTGCCAACGAACGCGGCACCGTGATGCAGTGGTTGTCAGCGCTGGGTTTGACAGCGCTGATTGAAACCTGACGGGTCGAGCACTAGAAACCGGCGTTACCCGGCGTTCGTGGAAAGGGAATTGCGTCACGGATGTTTTCCATGCCCGTGACGTAGTTAAGCAGTCGCTCGAACCCCAGCCCAAAGCCGGCATGGGGCACTGTGCCATAACGCCTCAGATCACGGTACCACCAGAGTTCTTCAGCCATTTCGGGGTTTGGCAATCGCGCATCGAGTACGTCCAGGCGCTCCTCGCGCTGGCTGCCACCGACAATTTCGCCAATGCCGGGCGCGAGCACATCCATAGCAGCCACTGTCTTCTCGTCATCGTTCAGGCGCATGTAAAAGGCCTTGATCTCGCGCGGGTAGTTCATGAGCACCACGGGGCGCCCGACGTGTTGCTCGGTGAGATAGCGCTCGTGTTCGGACTGCAGGTCGAGCCCCCATTTGACCGGGAATTCGAATTTCTGCTTTGATCGAGCCAGAATTTCGATAGCCTCGGCGTAGTTCATGCGCTCGAATTTTGAATCGATCACCGTACGCAGTCGGTCCATCACCGTCTTGTCGATGCGCTGCTGGAAAAAGGTCATATCGTCTTCACATCGATCAAGCACTACCTGCAGCACGTTCGTTAGCAGGTCTTCTGCAAGGTCGGCGTTGTCGTTCAGATCAGCAAACGCAATTTCCGGCTCTACCATCCAGAACTCGGCGAGGTGACGACTCGTGTTGGAGTTCTCAGCCCGGAACGTGGGGCCAAAGGTGTAGACCTTGCTCATCGCGAGGCAATAGGCTTCGACATTCAACTGACCGGATACCGTCAGAAAGGACTCGCGGCCAAAAAAGTCATCGGTGAAGTCAACCTTGCCGGCATCAGTTCGCGGCATGTTGGCAAGATCCAGTGTGCTGACGTGGAACAACTCGCCAGCACCCTCGCAGTCGCTGGCGGTGATGATTGGCGTGTTGATCCAGTGGAAGCCACGCTCGAAAAAGTAGTTGTGGATTGCGTTGGCCAGGACTGTTCTCACCCGCGTGATGGCACCAAAGGTATTGGTGCGGGGCCGCAGGTGCGCAACCGTACGCAGGTACTCAAAGGTGTGGCGTTTTTTGGCGATAGGGTAGCTTTCCGCATCATCGACCCAGCCGGAGATTTCAACCCCGGTTGCCTGTATCTCCAGCGACTGGCCTTTACCCTCTGATTCGACCAGCTTGCCCGTGACTGAAACCGCACAGCCGGTGGTAATGCGCAGTACCTCACTCTCGTAATTTGCAATATCGCTTGGTACGACTGCCTGAATCGAGGCAAAACAGCTGCCGTCGTTGATCTCGATAAATGAAATACCAGCCTTGGAATCGCGCTTGCTGCGAACCCAGCCACTGACAGTGACGGTGTCGCCAACGGGTACATGGCCGCCGAGGGCGGTTTTAACGGGAGAAACACTCATTGAATAATGACCAGCGTTGATGGATGCGCAATGATAACGATTCGGAGAGGCCCGGGCCAGAATTCACGCCAGTGCCGAATGCACAAGGATAGGTAAAACTACATCAACTACTGGTATTGGTTGATAATGAGCCAGGGAGGATGGTTTATGAGCAAAGCAATTTTTATCTGGATAGCTGGAATCAAGGTA